>DASQDV010000023.1:0-4824 GCA_035633995.1 Pyrinomonadaceae bacterium
CGAGTTTCGTCGCGCGCACGGCCGTTTCGATGTTGCCGTGGCCGGAGATCATCACGACGGCGCAGTCCGCGCCGGAGGCGGCGAGGCGCGCGAGCGTTTCGAGTCCATCCATGCCGGGCAGCCACACGTCGAGCAGCACGCAGCCGTAAGCGCGGCGTTCGAGCGCGTGCAGGCACTCCTCGCCCGACGCCACCGCTTCACCCGTGAAGCCGTCATCGGCGAGCACGCCGCAGAGCGTCTCGCGGATGCCGCGCTCGTCGTCAACACTGAGGATCGAATCAGACATAGGAAAGCAGAGGTTAGAGGTCAGAGGTTAGAGGTCAGTTCTTCTTCTAACCTCTGACCTTTAACCTCTGGCTTCTGTAGTTCGTCTGTGACGGGAATTTCGACGAGGAACTTCGCGCCGCGCGGGCGATTGGGTTCGGCGCGGATGCGCCCGCCGTGTTCGTTGACAATGCGCTGGACGATGGCGAGGCCGAGACCCGTGCCGCGCCCGCGCGTCGAAAAGTAAGGTTGAAAGAGGCGCGGGAAATCC
The DNA here is from genome assembly GCA_035633995.1 of Pyrinomonadaceae bacterium. Classification (GTDB taxonomy): domain Bacteria; phylum Acidobacteriota; class Blastocatellia; order Pyrinomonadales; family Pyrinomonadaceae; genus JAIVJZ01. Next base: position 536 of record DASQDV010000023.1, read on the forward strand.
GCGCGTTCGATGCCGTGCCCGGTGTCTGCGATTTCGATGAGGAGCATGCCGCGCGCAGGGTCGTGGCCGGTGGCGACGGTGATGCGCCGCTCGCCTGCCCCTCCCGTGTCCGACATCGCTTCGAGCGCGTTGTCGATCAAGTTGACGACGGCGCGGCGCATCTGTTCCGCATCGAGCAGGCCGGGCGGGAGCGTGCGCGCGAGATGCACGTCGAGGCGCACGTCTTCCAGACGATCTTCGTAGAGCGCCACCGCCTGTCGCACCACTTCGTTCAAGTCAGCCGCTTCGAGCCGCGCATGCGGCAGGCGCGCGAAGCGCGAGAACTCGTCAACCATCGCTTTCAGTCCCGCCACCTCGCGCGTGATCGTCGCCGTGCATTCGTCAACCACCTGCGCCACGCGCCGCTCCTGCTCGGAGCGCGACGGTTCGCCCGCACCGCCGTTTGAACTGTTTGCGCCGCCGTTCGGAGACGCTTCGCCGGTCGCGCGTTCGCCGCCGCTGCCGCCGCCACCACCACCATCGCGCATGCGCCGGAAGTTGCGCGCGATGCGTTCGGCGGAGAGTTGGATGGGCGTGAGCGGGTTTTTGATTTCATGCGCCATGCGGCGCGCGACTTCGCTCCACGCGGCGGCGCGTTGCGCCGCGAGCAGTTCCGTCAAGTCTTCTATGACGAGCACGATGCCGCGCGAGGAACGCCCCGCCACGCTGCCCTCCGTGAAATTGCCGAGCGCGGTGGCCGTGAGAGCGACGGGCACGAAGCCGCCGTCAATTGACGCGCCGCGCGCCAGTTCCATCTGCCACGCTGCGCGCCCCGTGCGCCGCGCACGCGCGAGCACGCGCTCCAGGACGAGATGATCTTCCGTGCTCAACATCCCTTTGAGCGGCGCGCCCGCCGCCGGGGCGTCGCCGAGACGCAGCATCAACACGGCGGCGGCGTTGATGGTCGTCACGCGGTTCTCTTCGTCGAGCGAGATGACGCCGGTGGAGAGCGATTCGAGAACCGTCTCGATGTAGTTGCGTCGCTCGTCGAGCGCGAGGTTCTTTTCGCGCAGTTCCGACGCGCCCGCTTCGATGCGGCGGCGGTTCTCCGCAAGTTGCGCGGTCATCTGGTTGAAGGAGGCCGCGAGGATGGCGAGTTCGTCGTCGGCGATGGCCGTCACGCGATGCGCGAGGTTGCCGCGCGCCACTTCGTCCGCCGCTTCGGCGAGCGCGCGAATCGGCGTGCCGATGCCGCGCGCCAGATGAATCGCGCTCCACGTCGCCGCGAAAAGCAGCAGGAGCGTCATCAAGCCGATGGTTGAAAGACCGAGCGAGCGCACCTTGCGCTGCTCGCGCCGCAACTGCTCGAACGTCTCCGCCCCGGCGACGATGCGCTCCAAACTCGCCTGCACGCGGCTTGCGCGCGCCGCCAGCAGTTGCCGCCCGTCCGCGAGCGCAACTTTCGCCACCGTAAACTTATTATTAAACTCGCCGTTTCCGCTCTGCACCGTGCCTGCGCGATTCAACTGCGCTTCCAGTTCAGGCGCGCGCGCCGTGAACTGCGGGGCGATGGCTTGAGAGACAATCGAGTTGTCCGCTGCTATCAACTGCAACGCGGCGAACTGCCCGCCCTCCACCCATTGTGCGAGGTTCGGCGCAGCGCCCGGCTGCGGCGTCGTGATTTGCGTTGACGCCGCGCCCTGAGTCGTCGCCGCGTTCGGAGTCGTCGCCGTGTTCAAGGCAGTCGCGGAATTTTGAATCGCATCTCGCTCAAGTTGCTTTGCCACGAGCGAGGTTTGTTCCAGCAGATGCCGCACCTGCTCGTTCATGTCTTCGCGGCGCGCGTCTATCGCCACGCGCTGCACGTCTTCGGGCAGACGCCCGAACCACTTTTCGAGCGAGCGATTGAGGAAGAAATAGGAAAAGAGCGCCATCACCGTGATCGGCAAAAGGCTGACCGTGATGAAATAGACGACGAGGCGCGTCTTGATCTTCGAGCCGAGTTCCTGCGCGCGCCGCTCGCGGCGGAGTTTCAGCAGGTTGCGCACGAAGATGAAGGCGAAGACGATGAAGGCGACGAAATTGAGCGACGAGAGCGCGTAGAGCAGCAGCGTGTCGGCGGCGGTGTCGGGCGTGAAGACTTCCCACAGGCCGAAGACCTGCAACGCGACGAGCACGAACAGGAGCGACAGCACGAGGCTGCCCAGCAGCCACGGCGCGCTGCGTCGTTTCGGCTTCGGCTCGCTCAACTCTTCGGGTGTTGGTTCGGTCGGTTCGTCAATCATCGCTTTACGAAGACAGAGTTTAGCACGCGGAAGGCGCGCCTGAGCATATCGCGTCTCACGTCCCGTGCGAACTTTCGGTTACAATCGGCGGCGACTTTCCTGAATCCCCGGCCACGCGCACTTTACAACGAATGACACCACTCGATATTTTCCTCAACCGACAGGGGCGGCTACGCAGCGGTTGGCGGCTGGCGATCTTCTGCGCCGCCTATTCCGCCGTGCTCGCCGCTTTCTTCGCCACCATCGGCGCGATATTTTTTCTCTTCAAAGTTTCTAACCCGAGCGCGCGGCTCGCAGGAACGCTCGGCTACATCCTGCAATCCTTCATACTTTTTTCGAGCGCGCTGCTCGTCGGCTGGGGCTGCGGGCGGCTCTTTGAAGATTTGCCTTTACGTGCGCTTGGCTGGGCGCGGCATCGCGGCTGGCTGCGCGATCTCGTGCTCGGCACGGTTCTGGGCGTGTTGTCGCTCATGGTCGCCGCGCTCATTGCGACCGCGCTCGGCGGCTTCCGGTTCAGCCTCGCATCTTCCATCTCAAACGTCGCGTTCGTGAAGACGTTTTTCGGCTCGGCGCTGATCTTCGTGATCGCGGCGGCGGCGGAAGAGATGTTGTTTCGCGGCTACCCTTTGCAGACGATGATGCGCGCGCTGCCCTTCCTCCTCGCCGTCATTCCTTCGTCCGTCCTCTTCGCCTACGTGCATCTCGACAATCCGAACGTGGCTGTGGGCTTCACCTTCATCAACACGACGCTCGCGGGCTTCTGGCTCGCCGTCGCTTACCTGCGCACGCGCAGCCTCTGGTTTCCGCTCGGACTCCACTGGGCTTGGAACTGGGCGATGGGCGCGCTCTTGGGACTGCCCGTGAGCGGCATCACGAGTCTCACCCGCGCGCCGCTCTTTCGCGCCGCCGACACAGGCCCCGCGTGGCTCACCGGCGGCGCATACGGCATCGAAGGCGGCGCGGCCTGCACCGTTGCGTTGATTATCTCGACGATCTTTATCTGGAAGACGCGTTTGATTAACGCGAGCGAAGAATTAAGAATGTTTACGGACGGCGAGATACCGAAAGAAGCGACAGGTGACGAGGGACAGGTAACGAGTTAAAAACAGAACTTGTCTTTAACTTGTCACCTGTCCCTCGTCACCTGTCACTTATCACTATCTTATTGTCGTTCCGCAATCGGCACGTACTTCAAGCCGCGTTCGCCGATGTATTCGGCGCGCGGGCGGATCAGCTTGTTGTTGGAATATTGTTCGAGGACGTGCGCCGTCCAGCCGGAGATGCGTGAGACGGCAAAGATGGGCGTGTAGAGTTCGAGCGGGATGCCCATCATGTAGTAGGTCGAAGCCGAGTAGAAATCTACGTTCGGGTACATGCCCTTCTCTTTGTGGATGTAATCCTCGATCTTGCGCGAAATCTCGTACCACTTCGTTTCGCCCTTCGACTCGCCCACTTCTTTCGAGAACCTGCGCAGGTGCGTGGCGCGCGGGTCTTCGGTCTTGTAGACGGCGTGGCCGATGCCCATGATCTTCTTCTTCTGCGCGAGCGCGTTGCGGACGAACTCTTCCGCCTTGTCCAGTTCGCCGATCTCCAGAAGCATCTTCATCACGTTCGTGTTCGCGCCGCCGTGCAGCGGGCCGGAGAGCGCGGCGATGGCCGCCGTCACCGCACCGTAAATGTCGGCGAGCGTTCCGGCGACGACGCGCGCCGTAAACGTCGAAGCATTCAGTTCGTGGTCGGCGTGCAGTATGAGGCAGATGTCAAATATGCGCGCCTCGCGCTCGGTGGGCATCTCGCCCGTGAGCATGTAGAGGAAGTTGGTGGCGATGTCGAGTTCGGGTTTCGCGGGGATCGGTTCCTGCCCGTTGCGTATGCGCGCGATGGCGGCGACGAGGACGGGAAACTGAGCGGTCAGACGCGTCGCCGTGCGCAGCGCGCCCTCGCGCGAGATGTCGCAGCACTCCTTGTCGTAGAAGTCGAGCGCGGAGACGGCTGTGCGCAGCATGTCCATCGGCTCGGCGTCCG
>DASQDV010000024.1:0-8436 GCA_035633995.1 Pyrinomonadaceae bacterium
TCGGACGCGAGACCCGCTTCGAGTTGCACGTCCACGTCAACGGGCGTGTCTACGAGCGCGCGCACGTCCGAGACGGAGGATTTCTTGAAGCCGCCCGATTCCACGTCAACGCGGTAAGTGTCGGGCGGGATGGCGGTGAAAGTGTAGGTGCCTTCTTCGTTGGTCGTTTGGGTGCGGGTGAAGTTCTTGCTTTCGTTGACGAGCGAGACGGCCGCCCCGGCCACGACGTTGCCCTGCTGGTCTCTGACCGTGCCGCGCACCGTTGACCTTCCGCTCTGCGCGAAAGCGCCGCCTGCCAGCAAGAGAGAAAAGAGGATTCCGCATACCAGAGAAGTGATGCGACTGCGGGTAAGGTTACGCATATTTATCGGCCTCCGAATTTTGTCCGGGGCGGTTCGGCGCAGAAGAGACGGCCGGATGCCCCAGCCTGAGGAAGGTTGATAACTTACACCGGCGACGGGTCGTTGCTGCTGCCTGCTACGGTTAGCATTCGTCGCGAAAGTTGACAAAAACCCCGCGTGTCGGTGCAGACGAAACTTCGACGAATTTGCGTGATGTTAAATTAACTTTTTGTGAGCCGGTCGTGCCGCGAAAGAGAGACCGGATAACATAGCGGCACGGGCGCGCTCGCTTGCAGGAATGCTCGGTCAAAATTTTACACGCAACGGGCGTTCCACATACAGGTTCGCGCGCGACGTTCAACTAAGCGCGAAAGTTGACGGGCGCGTGCGTCACCCGGCGCGGGCTGATCCAAAAAAATATCAAAAAATTCAGAATTTTGGACTTGACCCGCCAGCGAAATTCGCGCGCGGCGACTGAAAAGCGAAAGGCCGGAGCGAAAAATTCGATTCGCTCCGGCCTGCTTAATCTCTCGCGGCGCGGCTCTCGGTCGGCTCTGCGCCCGCGCTTCTTCTCGACGCCTGCGCCTCACTTGATCGTGCCCAGCAGGTGTCCGAGTTTCTCCTTCTTCGTGCGCATGTAATGCGCGGCGGCCTCTGCGTGCTCGACCTCAATCGCCACACGCTCGATCACCTGCAAGCCTGCCTCTTCCACCGCGCGCAGCTTCAGAGGGTTGTTCGAGATCAGGCGCACGTGACACAAACCCAGTTCAAAAAGTATCTCGGCGCACTGCCGATACTCGCGCAGGTCTACGGCGAGGCCGAGTTTTTCGTTGGCCTCGACCGTGTCCGCGCCCTCGTCCTGCAAGGCGTAGGCGCGTATCTTGTTAAGTATGCCGATGCCGCGCCCCTCTTGCAGTTGATAGACGATTGCGCCGCGCCCTTCCGCTTCGATCATCTCCATCGCGCGATGCAGTTGCGCCCCGCAGTCGCACTTGAGCGAGCCGAACACGTCGCCCGTCAAACATTGCGAATGGATGCGCGCCAGCGTCGGCGTCTCACGCTCGATCTCGCCCTTGAAGATGGCGACGAACTCCTCGTCCGATTCGCGTGAGCGGTAGCCCGCGATCTTGAACTGGCCGTACTCGGTCGGCAAGTTCGCCACCGACACGCGCTCGACCGACAGGTCGGTCGTCGCCCACTGGCAAGACGTGCTGCTATCGCTGGCCTGAGATACTTCTTCCAAAGCTTTTTACTCCTCTAACTCCGCGCCAAACAATTTGACGAAACGATTCGATTGCGTCGAATTATAAGTTCCCGCGCGCGCCTGCGACAAGGACGACGGCGCGCGGGAAGTTCGGCGCGACCGCCGGGACGCGAGATAAAGATTGATCTTTTCTTTTCCATCGCGCATCCTTTCCGCGTTCGCGCCTTTCCCTTTATGGACGACGAAATTCACACTACGTTGCCCGCCGACGCGCCCGCGCTGCACGAACGCCGCCCCGCGCTCGTCTTCATGCGCGGCGAACAACTGGCCGCGCCCATCCCGCTCGAACGCGACGAGGTCGTGCTCGGTCGCGCGCTCGAAGCGGACGTGCGCGTCAACGATGCACGCGCCTCGCGCATGCACGCGCGCATCCGCATCGAACACGACGCCGAGACGAAGGCCGCGCGCTACCGTCTCACCGACCTCGGCTCGACCAACGGCACGCTCCTGAACGGCCAGCCCGCCACCGATGCCTTCCTCCAGAACGGCGACAAACTGACCATCGGCGAGCACCTCATCCGCTTCGACCTGCTCGACGATCTCGACCGCGAATTTCAACGCCAACTCTATCGCCTTATCGCGCACGACGAGTTGACCGGGCTCCTGACGAGCAAATCTTTCTTCTCCGAACTGCGCCGCGAGGCCGCGCGCGCCGAGAGCGAAGGCCGCCCCTTCTGCGTCCTGATGATGGACCTGGATCACTTCAAGCGCGTGAACGACACCTGCGGCCACCTCGTCGGCAGTCAGACTCTGGAAGAGATCGGCGGCCTCATCACGCGCGCCCTGCGTGCGGGCGACGTGGCCGCGCGCTTCGGCGGCGAAGAGTTTGCCGCCTTCCTCCTCGACGCCGATTGCGCGCAGGCGCTCGTCGCCGCCGAGCGCGTCCGCGCCGCCATCGAAGAGCACGCCTTCTCCGCCACGCGGCACGGCACGTCTTCTGCGGAAGAGAACCGCACGCTCCGCATCACGATCAGCATCGGCGTCGCCGCCTACCCCGACGACGCGCGCGACCCCATCGAACTGATCGAACTGGCCGACACCGCGCTCTACCACGCCAAGCAATCGGGCAGAAATCGCGTCAGCGCCTTTTGCCTCGCGCCCGACACGGGAACGGCGCGCGAACTACGCCCGCGCAATGCCTCGCCCCGCAACGAGAATGATAAAGCTGGCAGCAACGAAAACCATCTGTTATGATGCCGTCACTCCAGCAACCCCTGAGTTCCCCCGTCCCCCTTACGCGAGTGTCGAATGCCTGCGGCGAGAATTTCCGTCGCACGCCGCAAAGGATCAAGAATTTGTCGAAGCCAACCACACTCATGCGCGCCGCCAAACGTCTCGCACTCTTCGCCTGCGTAATCGCCGCTTTGACCGTGCATGTTGCCGCGCAGACGGGGCAGACGCAGAGTCCGACGAGCGCGCCCGCTCCTGCGTCGCCGTCTCCGCAACCGACCGCAACTCCCGCCGCTGCGACGGACAATCACGATCTCTCGATCACGGCAAACGTCACCGCGCGCGAACTGCTGTTTGAAGTTGTGCCGAACCCGAAGGTCGAATTCACGGGACGCCCGCGCCGCAACACCGTCTGGGAAGCGGAGCGCACGAATCTGCCCGCGCAGGTGCAACCCGGCGTGACCTATCGCGACATCGGCATCCGCCTCCGCATCACGAGCGTCTTCGCAGACATCGAACGCATCGTCGCCGAAGCGCTCGGCGAGATTCCCGCAAGCGACGATGCGCCGCCGCGACAGCAACCGCAACAGCAAGTCGAGCCGGGCACGAACGCGGCTCCGCCGCCGCAAACAAACAACGCGATTCTGCCCACACAACCTGTCAACGCGACCCCGCCGCCCGACAACACGCCGACGACGATGACCGGCACGCCGCAGGCCGGTGCGCCCACGACGACGCCGTTCACCACTCCGGCGCAAACTTCGCGCACCGCACCCGCCGGAAGCGTTCCGGCGCGCGTCGCGCCGCGTCGGCGGGGGAGATTGTGATGAATCGAATCGTTCGCCGGATCGTGTCGGCTGCGCTTGTCGTCTCTGCGTTCTCCATCGTCGTCGTCGCCGCGCAGGAGCGCGTCCCGGCGAACAGCCGCGAGCGGCGCGTCCCGCAGCCGAACGCAACTGCGCCCGCGACGAACGCTCAGGGAGACGTGAACGAAGATTTTGAATTGAACATCGCCGAGCGGCGCATCACCGAACACGACTTCTTCGCCTCGACCGCGATTGAGGCGGGCGAAGAAAGCGCACGCGGGTTGTATCTGCGCGTCGGCGTCGGCGTCGGCGCAAGCGAGATCGACGTGCTCCTGCGCAACGTGCGCGGGCGCGTCCGCTTTCGCGGCTCGCTCGAAGCCTTGCAGCGCGTCCTCGACGCGCGGCGTCCTCCGGCGGCGGCGACGACCACCGGGACGCCGCCGAATGTTCCCTGAAGTTTTAAACTCTCCCAAACACTGTAGTGAGATGGACGGAGTCTTATCCCGACCTTTCGCATGAAAGCCGACATTCTCGTTTCATCAAACTTTTTCTGAGGAGAACCGCCCATGAACAAGCTCTCGTCTCTCGGAGTTATCATCACCCTCGCGTGCCTCGTGTGCCTGAACGCGCAGGCGCAGACGCAGAACTCGACCGTCTCGCGCGGCACGAACGACGCCTCGATCTTCGCCAACACGTCCACGCAGCAAACGCAGCCGCGCCCGTCGCCCTCGCCCGTCCCGACCGTGCGCCCGCTCTCGCAAGAGGACATCCAGCGGCAGCAGGCCGCGAGCGAACGACGCCGCCAGTCGGCAGCGACGGGCGACCCGGACGTGTTGCTCGACGTGCCGAACCTCTCGGTCGAGGAGATCACTCTGGAGGTGGAAAATTTGCGCGCCAAAGTTTCGCTCGACGCGCGACTCGCCAATCTCTTGCAGTTGAGCGCCGGGGCTGACGCCGGAATTGATAAAGTCAAACTCACGATCAAGGGCGTGCGCGCCGAGTTGTTGTTGAAGGTCAGGCTCGACAACGTGGCGGCCATCATTGACCGCACGCTCACCACCATTGATCGCAACCCGCAAATTCTCGAACGCCTCTTGCAGAGCGTGGACAACACGGTCGGCACGGTGGGCGGCGTCGCGGGCACCGCGCTGCAACCGGGCGGCGTCGTTGACCGCACGGTCGGCACGGTCGGCCAGACTCTCAACAACGTCACGCAGCCGGGCGGCCTGCTCAGCCAGACGGTCAACACGCTCGGACAGACTTTGCAGCGCACGGTTGATCGTTCGGGCAACATCCTCGAACGCACGCTCGATACGGCGGGCACGGTCGTCAACCAGCGCACGGTCGGCAACGTCCTCAACCTCACGACGCTGAGGGAGACGACCGGTGCCAACGGGCAACTCGTCCGGCAGGTGCGCGACACTTCGGGCGCGGTCATCGAACTTACGCTCGACACGGCGGGCAAAGTCCTGAATTCGCGCGTCATCAGCCAGGCGACGGGGACGAACCCCAGATAGTAAAACCCTGACGTTTCAAGGGCGGCGGGCGGAAGGCGGTTAAAAAAACTGCTTTCCGCCCGCCGCTTTGATAGTTTCTGCAACTTGTCTGCGGGGCGCGCGTTTAAGTCGTGCGGCGCGGACAGGCTTGCGGCGCGTTGCGCCCTCTGTGCCGCCCGCGTTATCCTTTCCGCACGCAGTTCAAGTGGAGAACCCCGACCCTCGCTTGATGATTCCTTTTGTTTAAGAGACGTAAAAAGTAGTGATCGAAAATCTCAACCTCGCTTCCAACCCGTTTCGCAATCGCACGCTGCCGTGGACGGTGGCGGCCATCGTCGCCTTCGTCTCGGTGGCGTCGCTCGTCTTTACCGTCAGCCAGTTCAGGCAGACGCGCGACCGTGTGAATCTGATCGAACGCGACGTGCGCGGCCTGCGCACGGAAGAGGCTTCGCTGCGCGCGAAAGCAACGGCCGTAACCCAATCGCTCACGCCCGATCAACTGCGTACGCTCGACGCCGCGCACAGCATCATAGACCGCCGCAACTTCTCCTGGTCGCGCCTGTTCGCAGACCTCGAAGCGTCTCTGCCGCAGGGCGTGCGCGTGCAACGCATCGCCGTGCGCGACGTGGCGCACAGCGGCGGCGCGGAGCTTGAGCTGGCCGTCGTCGCGCGCAACACGACGGACATCACCGGCATGCTCGGCACGATGGCGCAAGGCCGCATCTTCTCCGCCGACCTGCTCACGGAAAACCGCAGCGACAAAGGCATTGAATCAACTTTGCGCGTGCGCTACACGCCCGGCGCGCGCACCGCCATCGAGCCGACGGACACCGTCGAGAGCGCATTGCGCGACGGCAGCGACGACGGCGGCGTAGCATCTTCGAAGACGGCGGCGGCAGCGAAAATTTCCGCACGGGGGGAGGCGCAATGAAAGACTCACGCCGCGCCGCTGCGCCGTCGGAACGCAAACGCATGGTCTCGCCCGCAGAGATTCGCGCGCGCCTGCGCGAAGCGCGCGCCACGCGACCCTCCGGGGCGATCCGCCTTCCCGAAATAATCGCGCTCGCCGTCGCCGCGCTGTTCCTGCTCGGCGCGGCCAGCGCCTACTTCTTTCTGCTCGTGCCGGAGCGCATGCGCCTCACTGCTTTAGAGAACGAGCGCGGGCAGTTGCAGGCGAAGTTGCGCGCTTCGGGCGAGGGCGTCGAACGCAACGAGAGCACGCAGGCGAGCGTGGCTAAGATCGTCACGAGCCTCAACGAGTTTGAGACGACCGTGCTGGCCGCGCGCGATCCGCAAACCACCACGGCGGTCATCGAGGAGTTGAACGACAAGACGCGACGGCACAGCCTCGGGCGCGCGCAGTTCTCCTTCAGCCACCTCGACGAGTTCGTGCCCGGTCAGACCGGCTCGCAGCAGTCGAGCACGCGCGGGGGCGCAGGGCAGGGCAACGCCTCGAAGCGCGAAAGCGTCTTCCCGACCATTGACATCAGCCTGACCATCGAAGGCCCTTACGGCAACCTGCGCCGCTTCATCCGCGACATCGAGCAGAGCCGCCGCTTCATCGTCATCAACGGCATTCAACTCGAAGGCGTCTCCGACACGGGCAACACCGCGCGCGCCGCGCTCGTCAGCCTCCGCCTCGACATGTCCACACACTTCCGCCGCAGCGGTGCGTTAACAGCGGGCGGCGCAACGTCCGTGCCCGCCGCGACATCTCAGTGACCGGCAAAGTTCGGAAATTTTTATGGCACTCTTTGAAGGTAAAACTCCGGGGGAACGCAACAAGCTGATCGCGGCCATCGCCTTCGGCGCGGTGGCGCTGCTCCTGCTCGGGCGTATGTTCTTCGGCGGAAGCGACACGCCCGCGCGCCGCACGTCGAACACCAACAATCGAAACACGCGCGCTGCAAGCGCCGCAGCGGCGAACGGCGCGGACGGAAGCGCGCAAACCGGCGCGGCGAACGACCTCATCCAGATGCCGCGCGAACTGGTCTACAAACCCATCAGCTACAGCGTGCCCGACGCCGGGCGCAACATCTTCGCCTTCTACGTTCCGCCGGTTAAGCCGACGCCCCAGATTGATGTTACGGCCACCGTGCCGGAGGCGACGCCTCCGCCCCCGCCGCCGATGACGCTCTCAGGCATCTCGCCCTCGAACGTCACGGCGCGCACGGGCGACTTCAAGTTGCAACTCTCCGGCGACAAGTTCACGCCGGAGTCGCGCGTCTATGTTGACGGGCAGGAACTACAGACGGCCTTCGCCAGCGCGCAGCAACTTTCGACGACCATCCCCGCCACGCTCATCTCCGCGCCCGGCACACGCACCATCGTCGTCCGCACGCCCGACAACCAGCTCTATTCCAACGAGACGATGCTCAACGTCTCCGCCCCGCCGACGCCGCCCTTCACCTTCATCGGCATACTCGGCGGCCCGCGTTATAACGACAAGGCGATTTTGAAGAACCAGACCAACGAACTCATCACCGTGCAGCGCGGCGACACGGTCGCCGGTCGCTTCAAAGTGACGAGCATCTCCACGCGCGCCGTCGAGTTCACCGACGCGCAATTGCAGATCAAGCACACGCTGCCTTACGTCGAGAACCGCGCGGCGGGCAGCGCGCCGGGCAGCCCTTCAGGCCCTTCGCCCCGCTTCGTGCCGCCCAAGCCCGCCGACGATGGCGATGATGGCGACGATGAGCCGTAAGACTAACAAACACGACGAACACGCTCCTGTTTCTTGCGGCGCGGCGCGGCAGGCGGGCGCGCGTGCCGGCGAGCGAGGCTACACGCTTGTCGCCCTGCTCGCCCTGATGACGATCCTCGCGCTCGCTCTCACCGCCGCCGCGCCGCGCCTGCGCCAGCAATCGCAGCGCAACCTCGAACGCGAGGCCATCGCGCGCGGCGAAGAGGTGGCCGAGGCCATCGCTCTCTATCAACTCGCCAAGACCACCCCGCCGAAAAGCATGGACGATCTGCTCGAAGGGGTCGAGCCGTTCCCCGGCGCGTTCAAGAAGATTCAGATACTACGCAAAGAGGCGGCGCGCGATCCGCTCAACAACGACGGCGAGTGGAAACTCATCCGCGCCGACGACCGCATCTTCCTCGATTTCAAGCAGAGCGTGTTGAAGTACAACGGCGGCATTCCGCCCGTGACGAGCCCGCGTTATAAATTTTTCGAACCGGCGGGACTCATTCAGGGCGGTGCGATTCTCGGCCTCGACAAGGACAAGGACGACCGTAAGATAGAGGACGCGAGTTGCGAGCTTGATACTTCGCCGAACGAAACCGCCACGCCCTTCATCGGCGTCGCCAGCCGCAGCCGTTGCCCTTCGGTGATCACCTACTACGGCATCGAGCGT
>DASQDV010000025.1:0-6439 GCA_035633995.1 Pyrinomonadaceae bacterium
TCTGAAACTTGAAACTCCCTTATGCTCGCCGTCGTCAACTGTTCGCAACTCGTCACGCTCGAAGGCGCAAAGCGCCCGCGCGTGGGGGCGGAGATGCGCGAACTCGGCATCGTCGAAGACGGCGCAATGCTCGTCGGCGACGATGCGCGCATCACGCGGGTCGGCACGCGCGGGGAGATCGAGCGGCTCATCACGAACGAGTGCGAGGTTGTGGATGCCGGGGGGCGCATCTGTGTGCCCGGCTTCGTGGACGCGCACGCGCACCCGGTGATAGCCGGGACGCGCGCGTGAGAGTTTGAGCAGCGCGCGGCGGGCGCGACCTATCAGGAGATCGCCGAGGCGGGCGGCGGCATCCGTGCCAGCGTGCGCGCAACGCGTGCGGCGACGGAAGACGAGTTGACCATCGCGTCGAAGCGTTACGCGCAGTGGTTTCTGCGCGGCGGCACAACGACCGTCGAGGCCAAGTCGGGTTACGGTTTGTCTGTGGAAGACGAGTTGAAGATGCTGCGCGCCGTGCGACGCTTGAATGCGGAGACGCCGCTTCAATACGTGCCGACATTTCTGGGCGCGCATGAAGTGCCGGACGAGTACCGCGCACGACGTGCGGACTACGTTGACTTGATCGTCGAAGAGATGCTGCCGCGTGTGGCTGAGGAGCGGCTGGCGGAGTTTTGCGACGTGTTCTGCGAAGAGCGCGTGTTCACGCTTGATGAGTCGTGGCGCATACTCGAAGCGGCGCGCGCGCGCGGTCTGGGTTTGCGCGTGCACGCGGATCAGCTTTCGCTCTCGGGCGGCGCGCGACTCGCCGCGAGTTTGCGCGCGACGACCGCAGATCATCTCGAACACACGGACGCCGCAGGCATCGAGGCTTTGCGTCAGGCGCATGTCCAGCCGGTGCTTTTGCCGGGTTCCGTGTACGCGCTCGGCTCACGGCAGTATCCGGCGGCGCGCGCCATGATCGAGGCGGGGCTGGCCGTCGTCATCGCCACCGACTTCAATCCCGGTTCATCGCCCACGCCTTCGATGCCGCTCGTCCTCTCGCTCGCTTCGACGCAGTTGAAGATGACGCCCGCCGAGGCTCTGACGGCGGCGACCGTCAACGCTGCTTACAGCCTGCGGCGCGGCCACGAAATCGGCTCTCTCGAAGCGGGCAAGCGCGCCGATTTCTGCCTGCACGACTGCGCGGATTATCGCGAGTTGGCCTACTTCTTCGGCGTCGAGCACGCGCACGCGGTTTACACGCGCGGGCGGCTCGCGTTCCGGCGCGGGGCTTAAAGTAAAGCCACAGGATATTGAACAAAAATAATAGTTGACGCACAACTTATTGATTTTGTATATTCGCCTCAACACTGGAAAGGAGGTGATCAAAAAACGTATATGAGTTCTTATCACAGTGAGGTGGCTGCGGCCTGACCTCCGGATGGAAAACTTGAATTGGTAGGGTTTTCGTCCGTTCGGTCGCTGAAACAAAAGCGGCACACAGGCCAATCCCAACAGTTCACCGAGAGGGACGCTTACGTAAATCGTGAGCGTCCCTCTTTTTATGCGTGTCAAAGAATGTTCTTCACTACTATCTTTAGCCTTGCCTCGGTCGGTCACGTAATAAATCGGCGTGTGGCGTAACCTCGCGTATGCTCTTGCGCTCGCTGCCGGGTAGTTCTTATCATGCTGCATGGTCGACGCCTTTAACATCTTTCTTGTCTTCTTCCTCGTTTTCGCTAACGGCTTTTTCGTCGCGTCAGAGTTCGCGCTGGTCGGCGTCAGGCGTTCGCGCATAGCCACGCTGGCAAACACCGGTGACAAAAGAGCCAGGCGGCTTTTGGGCTTGGTTGACAACCTGAACGCCTACATTTCCGCCACCCAACTCGGCATCACGCTCGCCTCGCTCGCGCTCGGCTGGCTGGGCGAACCCGCCATCGCACACCTTCTGGAAATCCCCCTCAAGGGGCGCGTCTCCGAGACGGTGCTGCACACCATCGCGTTCACCGTTGCGTTCACCATTATCACCTTCCTGCATATTGTCCTCGGTGAATTAGCCCCGAAGACCCTCGCCCTCGAACGCGCGGAGAAAACGGCTCTCGCCATCGCCCTGCCGATGCAGATTTTTTACAAGACATTCTCCTACCCGATCCGCCTGCTCGATTGGGCTGGCACGCGCACGGTGCGTTTGTTCGGTTTGCACCCGTCCGGCGAACACGGCTCAATCTACACGGAAGAAGAGTTGCGGCAGTTGATAGATGCCTCGCGGCAGAGCGGTCACGTTAACGAGGAAGAACAGCAGTTAATCAATCGCGTCTTCGACTTCTCCGACGCCGAAGTGCGCGAGGCGATGATTCCCCGGCTGGCTGTCGATGCGCTGCCGGTCGCGGCTACGTTCGAGGAAGCGAAACAGGCGTTCCGCACGTTAGGCTACTCGCGCCTGCCCGTGTACCGCGAGCGGCTGGACAATGTTGTGGGCGTAGTTTTCTGGCGCGACATCGAACCCTATTACGAAAAGCAGACGGACGACTTCGACCTGGGGAAGTTGGCGCATCCGCCCATGTTCATCCCCGCTGCCGCGCGTCTCGGTGCTGTGCTTAAGCAGATGCAGAGCACGCGCAATCATCTTGCGTTCGTCATAGATGAGCACGGCGGCGTCGAGGGACTAGTGACGCTGGAAGATTTGCTTGAAGAGATCGTGGGCGAAATCAACGACGAGTTTGACGAGGAAGTGCGCTCGCAGATTACGCCCGAGGCGGACGGCACTTACCTGCTTGACGGGATGCTCGCCGTCAGGGATGCCAACCGCCAGTTCGACCTCAGGCTGCCCGAAAACGGGAATTACACGACGCTCGCCGGATTCCTGATGGCGCAGACGGGGCGAATTCTACGGCAAGGCGAAACAGTGGAATTTGAAGGCGCGCAGTTTACGGTCGAGCGCGTTGACCATCGCCGCATTCGTCGCATCCGCTTCACGCCGGAGACTACAAACGAGCAGGCCGCGACGGCTTGAGAGTTTTTACTTGTATCGCCTGTACCGGCCAAAGCGACACAGGCCAATCCCAACAGTTCACCGGAAAACCGCCTATGTTAAATCGTAGGCGGTTCTTCTTTTTACAGGCTCGACGGGGCGACCACGCCGCAGACCCCTCGACACGCTTACACAGAAACAGCCCGCGCGAACTTTCATAGTTCGCGCGGGCTGTTTGTTGAGAGGGTGAACTCTTCGGGCTTCGCCCCCATTTTATCGTTGCTGGTTCGCGGCCACTTTGGCGAGGGCGATGGTGAGAGCCGCCGCGCCCAGACCTTTCACGAGCGTCGGGTGCTCGGCGTAGAAGTTGCTCGCCATGTCTATGACCGAGGGGTCTTTCTGTTCGGCTCTTTCCGCGATCTCCTGCACGGCTTCGGGCGGAACCTGCTCGGCCATCTCCGGCGTTACCTCGCGCTGACCGCCGCCCAAAAATCCGGCGAGGCCGGACGCGCCGCGATTGGCGAGGATTTGCGAGATGACGGTCGGCCCTAAAGCGGAGATGAGCGGGTTGAGGATGCTCGCGCGCTGCACGCCGTTCGACTGGCCGAAGAGTTGGCCGAGCATGTTGCCGAAGGGCGGCGTCTGTTCCGAGCGAAACGCGGCGGCCAGCCCGTCGGCAACTGCGGATTGCGGCGCCGCCTGCGCAAATTGATCGAAGTCGTCGTTGACGTTGCCCGCCGCCTGATTGGCATTTGCGCCCTGGTATTGTTGTAAGAGTCCGCCGATTTGATTTAACCAACTCATGGCATGTCACCTTTCATGTATCCAAAAATAATTTCAAATGCGCGGGCGCGTCACCCTCGCCCGCGCAACTGTGCGAAGCATGTTGTTGGGGAAAAGCGAAGTTTACTTCAGCGTGGCTTCATTCGCTAGCGGTTGAGCGGAGGCGCTGCCGGGGGCTTCGCCGCGTCCGTCGTCGCGGGCGGCTGCTGCTCGGAGGGCAGCAGGCGCGAGGGGTCGGGCGCGGAGGGCGAGGTGTGCGTGTGGACGACCTTCCAGCCGTTGTTGATGAGGCGAAAGACGACGGTGAGCCTACCCGTCGCGCTCTCGGGCGTGCCGCGAAACTCCTGCGACTGCGTCCACAGGCAGGTCACGACCGCGCCGCCCGCGCCGAGCATCGAGACGCGCACGTCGCGCACTTCGAGTTGGACGTTCTTGGCGTCCGGGTCAGAACTCGCGCGGTTCGAACGCACCTGTTCCCAGGTGCGCGTGACCGTGCCGTTGTTGTTGAAGATGACGAGTTGCGGCGAGTTCCAATAGACGCTCATCACCATCTCGACATCGGATTTGCGGATGCCGTTTAAAAGCGTCTCAAACGTGGCGCGCACGGCGCGCTCCGCCGGACTCGCGCTCGCCGTCGTCGCGGCTGCCGCACCCGTCGTTGTTTGCGCCGCGCCCGTGCGGCGCGTGCGCGTGGCGGGCGTTGCCGCCTCGCCCTCTTGCGTTGCCTCTGCGGCGGCGGGTGTCGGTATCGGCGTGGGGCGGCGCGTGGCCGGGCGGCGCACGGCGGGCGTCGGCTGCTGCGTCGCAGGTGCGGTCGTCGAACTGTTCGTGTTCTGCGCCGGGACGGCGGGGGCGGCGACTGATAGCAGGGCGAGCGACGCGGCGATGAATAATTTTTTGAACATAACGGACTCCTTCGGTAAAGATATTATTAACCGGTTCGATCTCTTCAGGTGTTCAGATCAGGCGCACGGCCTCGCGCAGACGGCGCGCCGAGCGTTCGCGGCCGACGAGATCGAAGACCTCGAACATCGAAGGGCCGACCGATTGCCCGGTCAGGGCGGTGCGCGCGGCGTTGATGAAAAGCCCGGCTTTGACGCCCGTTTCGTCGGCGAAGGCGCGCAGGGTCGCTTCCGCATTCTCCATCGTGAACGGCTCGGTCTGCTCCAGCCTGTCGGCGAGCGCGGGCAGCAGTTCTCTGAGGCGCGGCTCTTTCTGTAAATTCTTTTTCACCGCCGTCTCGTCAAACTCGAAATCGTCTGCAAAGTAGGCGCGACCCTGAGCGGAAAAATCTTTGAGCGTGTGGAAGCGCTGGCGGATGATCTCAATGGCGCGCTCGAACCACGCGCGCGCATTCGTCTCGTATTCCGGCTTCCAGAGTCCTGCGGCTTCGAGTTCGGCGCGCACCATCACAGATAGCTCGGCGACGGGCATCGTGCGGATGTATTCGGCGTTCATCCACAGGGCTTTTTGATCCGTCCATAGGCGCGCGTCCGTGTCCGAGAAATTGAAGACGGCGGGCGCGCGATGAATCCCTGCGAGCGCAAACTTTGCGACGAGTTCTTCGCGCGACATGATCTCCTGCTCGCCGTCGGGCGACCAGCCGAGCAGCGCGAGGAAGTTGCGGAAGGCGGCGGGCACGAAGCCGCGATCACGATAAGTTGTCAGCGAGACGACCTCGCCATGCTTGCGTTTGGAGAGCTTCGCCTTGTTCGGCGCGAGAATGAGCGGGAGGTGCGCGAAGCGCGGCACGTCTGCGCCCAGTGCTTCGTAAATGAGAATCTGCTTGTGCGTGTTGGTCAGGTGATCCTGCCCGCGAATCACGTCGGTGATCCGCATCTCGATGTCGTCGCAGACGACCGAGAGGTTGTAGAGCGGGTGGCCGTCGGAGCGCAAAAGTACGAGGTCTTCGATCTCGGAATAGTCGCGCTCCTGCGAGCCGTAAACGGCGTCCTCGAACTGCGAACGACCCTCGGGCGCAACTTTGAGGCGCACGGCGAAAGGCTCGCCCGCAGCGGCGCGCGACGCGGACTCTTGCGGAGATAGATCGCGGAAGGGGTTGCTGCGATGATCCGTGCCCGTTGCGGAGGCGGCGCGGGCGCGTTCGGCGATCTCCTGTTTGACGTTCGCGTCCGTGCGCTCGGCTTTCGGCGTGAAGTCGCGGTAAGCCCGGCCCGCTTCGATGAGGCGTTGCGCGGCGGCGCGGTGCTTATCGGCATTGGCCGACTGGAAGACGATCTCTTCGTCGTAGTCGAGTCCGAGCCAGTGGAGACCTTCGATAATGGAGCGCGTCGATTCTTCGGTCGAACGCTGGAGGTCTGTGTCTTCGATGCGGAGCAGAAACGTGCCGCCGCTCTTGCGCGCGTAGAGCCAGTTGAAGAGGGCGGTGCGCGCCGCGCCGATGTGCAGGTAGCCGGTTGGTGATGGTGCGAAACGAACTCGAATCATAATCAAAAGAGGTCAGAGGTCAGAGGTTAGAGGTCAGTAGAAGAAAGGACATAAAGCCTTTCACTGACCTCTGACCTCTGACAACTCTGACCTCTCGAAAGTTATGGCGGAGATAGCAGGATTCGAACCTGCGATGGGCTTTTGACCCATAACGGTTTAGCAAACCGCCGCCTTCAGCCACTCGGCCATATCTCCGCACAGGCTCACAAACGAGTTGATATTCTAGCCCGCGAAGGTTGATTGTCAAGCGCGCGTCCG
>DASQDV010000026.1:0-2277 GCA_035633995.1 Pyrinomonadaceae bacterium
GTGCCGCGTCACCCACACGCCCGACGCGTTGACGCACGAACGCCCGCCGTTATCGACAATCGAAGCGGCGATCACGTCGAGGTATTTTTCCCAGTCGTCAACACAGTCGTCGCCGATGACGACTTTGCTGTAGCCCGGCCCGTGCACTTCGACGCGCCCGTCCTCCTGCCACTGCGAAGTGGAGGCCGTGTCGCCGAAGACCATGCCGCGCCCCGTCTGCCTGAGGATTTCGCCCGCGCCGCCGTGCGCCGTCGGGTAATAACCGAACGCCTCGCGCGGCACGCCCGCTTTCTTGAACGCCTGCACGATGCGATACGGCGACCAGGGCTCTGCGCCGCCCGGCTTCAGGACGAGCGGAATCTTGAGCGCCACCGCCGGAACCCACAGCGAATGCACGCCCGGCGAATTGCTCGGCAGCACCACGCCTAAGCTTTGCGCGCGCGGAAAGAAACTCACCGCCTGCCCCTCTATTTCGCCGTGCCCGCGATCCAGAATCGAGAGGTCCAGATTGCGCGTCAAGCCCTTCAACACGCTCTCCATCTGCGCCATCGCCCCGCGAATCTTCTCCATGTTGCGCCGCGCCAGCACCAGCGGCAGCCCCGTCGTCGCCGACACCTGCTCGACGTACTGTTCGGGCGTCTGCGCTTCGTCGCCGATTGGCAACTCGTCGCGCGCAAAAATCTCCGCCGCACGCACGGACATCTCGATGAGTTCCGCGACCGTGAAGGCGGAGAGCGCCGCGCGCGCTTGTTCCTGCGCTGCGAGGTCGCGGCGAATCAGTCCCGCGTTCGCCTGACTGATCTCCACGAACGGCTCCCGCGTCCGGTGATGCACGACGCGCACCACGTCCAGACTTTTATAAGGCTCGCCTTTGCGCAAGATGGGTATGTGCAACATGATTAAATTGACGCCGGAAGATGCCTCCGGTTTATCCCTTTGTTAAGTTTCAGCCCGCCACACCTGACATAATGCCCGTTCGATCTCTTTGTCATTGTCACTGTAACCCTGTCTCTCCACCTCCCGCTCATTGAAAAACTCAAGATGGCTCGCCACCGCATCCCTCTGCCGCGCGGTGAACAGCGGCAGGTATTTCTCTCTGAAGTTCGCGGCGCGGTCTTTCGCAGGGGTTAGATTGCGAACCCAATCCGCTAGCCGGAGATGTTGGCTGCCCGCATCCGCAACGATAGATTCCAGCGTCCCCAGGAGAAGACCCGGCACGAAGTAGTGATAGGCGCTAGGATGCAGCGAGCCGAACTGGAAAACGTCGAAGTGTTCAGCCTTGATCTCTTTCTCAAGCTCTTGCCATGTGTGTTCTCGATACCAGGCGAAATCCCCGTCATGCTCTTTGCAGCATCCCAGTTGGCGAACGGCTCTCAAATCGGGACGAGGAATATCGCCGAATGCTTCGAGTATCTTCTGTTTGACAAAATCGCTCCGGCTCACTCGTCGTCCTCTCAGCGGAGACCTGACTATTCAATAGACGCCTTCCACCACGTTCGTCTCCAACTTGGCGAACGGGCGGACGTTGCGCACGCCGTCCCACGCGTAGGGCAGGTAGGGCGGCTCGCGTTCGGCCTGATCGCGTTCGAGGAAGCGCGGCATGAAGAACTCGCGCGTCAGCGTCGTCAAACGCACGCGCCCCGTCTCGCCGTAGCCCACGAGCGTGTCGGGATGGTCGGGGTCAACCACTTCGATCATGGCGCGCGGGGCGGGCGGGTAGTAGATGATGGCGTAATTATCTTCCGGCAGGCGCGGCTTGCCGACGGCGAGTCCCATCAAGGTGTTGCCGTAGGTCGGCGCGAAGTGGACGCCGTCCAGGAGTTCTTCGACGGCGAAACGGTGAAACTGTGGGGTCATCTCCGTTCCGCCGCAGAAGACTCCGGTGATGCCGAGTTTCTTGAGAGAGACTTTTTCGCAGATGGCTTCGAGCAGCTTCGGCGTCGTGAAGAGGCAGCGAATACTGTCGTGCGCGCGCAGGAGCGTGAGCGCCTGTTCGACGACGTGCTGCTTGTAGGCTTCGGCCTGTTTCGACTGGCCTGACTTCAAGAGCTTGATGACCCAGCGCGGATCGAGATCGACCATGAAACAGATGCCGCCGCGATATTGCGCGAGGTGTTCGACGGCGAGACGCAGGCGGCGCGGCCCCGAAGGGCCGACGGCGAGCCAGTCCGCCCCTTTCGGAAACGCTTCGTCGGGGAGCGTGTGGCTGAAGGCTTCGTAGTCGAGACGAAAATCTTCGATGTTGATGCGCGACTTGGGCACGCCCGTCGAGCCGCC
>DASQDV010000027.1:0-4164 GCA_035633995.1 Pyrinomonadaceae bacterium
CGGTAGCGTTGCAATTGCACGCGCGACAAACTCAAACGCCCATCGTCCTGGCAGTCGCGCATCAGTCGTTCTTCGACAAACTCTTCCGTGTTTACCTGTATGAAATAGGCGAGCGTGCCTGTCTGTTGCAGGCGCACGCGCACTTCCGCGAAGTCCGCCGCGCTCGTGGAATCAACTCCGTCGGTCAACGCGACGAGCGCGCGACGCCCGCGCAAATTGGCGCGCGGCGGCTCGCGAAAGACTTCCGTGACGACGCGTTCCAGCGCGTCGTAGAAGGGCGTGCCGTTGCTCGAACCGATGCTCTCGATGGCCTGCCGGAGCGCGTCGCGGTCGTCCGTCAGGTGCGTCAGGAGTTCGACGGTGGCGAGTTTCGTCGCGCCGTCTTCCTGCGTGTTGAAGGCCAATATGCTGATGCGGTCGCCGGGGCGCAGGGCTTCGATGAAGGCGTTGGCGGCGCGGCGTATCAAGCCGACTTCGGCGCGCGTCGAGCCTGAGGTGTCGAGCAGAAGCGCGACCTCGAAGGGCGCGTCGGTCGTGATGAAGTTGGTGACGCGCTGCGGCTGCCCGTCTTCGTAGAGCGCGAAGTTTTCGGCGCGCAGATTCGTGAGCGTGCGCCCCGCGCGATCCGTCACCGTGACGGGCACGGTGATGAGTTGCGTTTCGACGCGCACCACGTCGTCTTCGTCAACTTCCTCACCGCCTGCTGCTCCGGCGGCGGCTCGCGCGGGCGAAGGCGTCGCGCGCGGCAACTCGCGCGCGGGAGCGGGCGAAGTCTGCGGCGACGAGCCGACGCGGCGCGGTCGTTGTTGCGGCGCACCCTGTTGTTGTTGCTGCGGCGTCTGTGTTGATTGCCCGAAGACGCGCACGGGCATGTGCGCCGTGAATGAGTTGAGTGCGATCAGGATGACGAAGGCGGCGGCGAATTGCCGCGCACGTTTTTGCTTTGAGGGATGCTTCGACATAGACTTACAACTTCGCCCGGAAAATTTCGGCGCGGGTAAATATAGCTGCAAACCCTTGATGACTGAAAGGAGCGACAAGATGTCCGTCATCGGAAGACTCGACGATCAGGTCGAAGCCGTGCTCATCAACCCGCGAAGGCGCGTGCGCTCGCCCGACGAGGAACGGCCTGAGCAGCCTGAGACGCACGCCCCCGCAACCGTAGAACGCGACGCGGAATCGTCGCCGGAGTCGCGCCCGGACGACGATGCGCTTCCCGTCTGGCTGCTGTGAAGTTGTCGCCCCCCAAAGCGCCGAGGCCGCTCTGCTTGACACCGTGCAGGGCATCTTTTAGGATGATTCTCGCTTCGGAACAAGGAACATCGAAACTGTTTTTAAACGGAGCATCGGTCTTTGAAGCGGGCGTGAGAAGAGATCGAACGGGAACGTCGCCGCTTGCCGCTAAGCCGCAGGCCGCGCGACCCGTTTCACGGGTGAGCATGCGCGCGCGGCGCGCGTCTTCACTGCACCTTCACTAGAGGCACGTACTGTCAATGGTAGACGACCGCCCTTACAAGGCGGGGGTTGTGGGTTCGAGTCCCACCGTGCCTACCATTAGCGGCGCACGGCCTGACGAAGCGCGAGCGCCCGCCAGCAGTTTGAGTTTTGAAGTTTTCGCGGAGTCGTAGTTCAGTTGGTTAGAACGCCGGCCTGTCACGTCGGAGGTCGCGGGTTCGAGTCCCGTCGGCTCCGCCACTAAATCCTGGTGCAGCAGGCACAAACAGCCATCCTTCGGGGTGGCTGTTCGTGTTTTCAAGGCGCAACGCTCAGCCGCGCTTTTTATCGGGTCGCGGAGTGTACCCGCGACTCGTCGGCAGTTTCTTGGCGGGAGGAGTAAAACTTTGCTCCTTACTTTTATCCGAACGTTCCGCGATTTCCTTCTGGATGGCTTCCCTGGCTCGTTTTTTAGCACGTTTATTCATAACCCGGATTATACATTAGAGAATAAGCTGTTATCATCTCGGTCTATGAGCAAGGAGAATGGGAAGTTCGCCGTCAGGCGCACCAACACGGGATTGGGCTTATTCACACTGAAAACAATTCCATTTAATAAACGGATCATCGAATACGTCGGCACGATTCTGACCAACGAAGAAGTGGAGAAAAGAACCGGGAAGTATTTCTTCGAACTCGACGAGAAGCGTTCGATTGACGGCAGTTCGCGCCAGAATCTCGCGCGTTATATCAACCATTCATGCCGCCCGAACGCGAGGGGATATACGACCGGCAACCGTATCTGGATATGGTCTCTGAGAGAAATCAAAGCCGGAGAGCAGATCACTATCAACTACGGTAAGTCGTATTTTAACGACCACATCAAGCCGGTCGGCTGTAAGTGCGAAAAATGCGCTAAATAAATTTCCGGTGTCGCCCGGCATGCGATGCCCCGAGAATGCCAACCCGCACGGTTGCCTCTGAACGAACTCAAGAGGCAACCGCTTTTGCTTTTCGCGCGTGAGATTTTTTGTTAGCGTCTTCCGGCATGATTCCAGTCGCGGAAGCCATTCGCATCATCGAGGAGCAGACGCCGCGCCTGCCCGTCGAAGCGGTCGCGCTCGTGCGCGCGCGCGGGCGCGTGCTGGCCGAAGACGTTGTCGCAGACACGGACTTGCCGCCCTTTGACCGGGCGCTCATGGACGGCTACGCGGTGCGCGCGGCAGACACCGCAGGCGCGACGCGGGATGCGCCCGCACGTCTGGCGATAGTTGGCGAGGCGGCGGCGGGCGCGGGTTGGCGCGAGCGCGAGTTGCGCGCGGGCGAGGCCGTGCGCATTATGACGGGCGCACCCGTGCCTGCGGGCGCGGACAGCGTGCAACAGGTTGAAGTGACGCGCGAACTCGACGGCGGCGCGGCGGTCGAAATCGAGCGGGCGACTGTGCCCGCGCAGTTCATCACGAAACGCGCGACCGAGATTAGGCGCGGCGAAACAGTGCTCCGCGCGGGCGCGGAAGTGAACGCCGCGATGATGGCCGCGCTGGCCTCTTTCGGTTACGCGCAGGTGCGTGTCGGCGCGCGCCCGCGCGTCTCGGTGCTGGCGACGGGCACGGAGTTGGTTGACGTGAGCGAACAGCCCGGCGCGGATCAAATTCGCGATTCAAACACCTACTCGCTTGTCGCCTACGCCGAGGCGGCGGGCGCGATTGTCGAACATCTGCCCTTCGCCGGAGACGACGCGGAACTTTTGCAGCGCGTGATCGGCGAGCGCGCCGGGCGCGCGGACGTGCTGGTGCTCTCGGGCGGCGTCTCGATGGGCGTCTATGATTTCACGAAGACGGCCCTGCGGGCGCTCGGCGCGGAGCTGTTTTTCGAGCGCGTCAGTTTGCGCCCGGGCAAGCCGACGGTCTTTGCGCGTCTCGGTCGCACGCTCGTCTTCGGGCTACCGGGCAACCCCGTCTCCGTCTCCGTCACCTTTAACCTGTTCGCGCGCACCGCGATTCGCGCGATGCAGGGCGCGAGCGCGACGGCTCTCGCGGAAGAACAGGCCGTGCTCGCACGCGACGTGCGCGGCGCGCCCGAACGCGCGAGTTATCTTCCCGCGCACCTGCTGACGGACGCGGCGGGGCGGCTCGTCGCAGAGCCTCTGCGCTGGGGCGGCTCGTCCGACTTCGTCGCCTTCACGCGCGCCGACGCGCTCATCATCATCGAAGCGGGCGTGAAGACTCTGGCGGCGGAGACCGTCGTGCGCGTCGTCCGCCTGCCCGCGTGAGTTGAAGCCAAACAATTCATAGACGACAAAAGGCGTCTTCGCTTGAACTACGCGAAGACGCCTTTGCCGCTTTGCTAAGAATTGCTTGCGCGGACGCTTAGTTGGGCATCACGACGGTGTCAATGACGTGGATGACGCCGTTCGACTGGTAAACATCGGCGGTCGTGACCATCGCCGTGCCGCCTTTTTCGTCGGTCAGCATCACGCCGTTGCCGTGCATCATCGCAGTCAGCGTGCCGCCGCTGACGGTCTTGAAGGTCGCCTTGCCTTTGCCCTTCTTGATGGCCTTTGCGATGGCCTTCGAGTCCATCCGGCCCGCAACGACATGGTAGGTCAAAATCTTGGTGAGCGTCGCCTTGTTCTCAGGCATGACGAGCGTGTCGACCGTGCCTGCGGGCAACTTGGCGAAAGCGTCGTTGGTCGGGGCGAACACGGTGAAAGGGCCTTTGCCCATCAAC
>DASQDV010000028.1:0-3229 GCA_035633995.1 Pyrinomonadaceae bacterium
GAGAGCGCGCGCGCGTCGAGCAGGTCGGCGGCGAGCGCGAGGTCGGTCAGGTGCGTCAGACGCCGCAAGTGACGCACGCACGAGCCGAAGCCGGAGAAGGTGAGCGCGCTCGTGCCGCCGCCCGCCCCGGCGTCCGCCACGAGCATCACGCGATCGTCCGCCATAGACGGGCGCGTCTTCCAGCCGCGCCGGTGGACGCCCGGCGCATAGCCGAACAGCGGTCGCTCGACGCGCCACTGCGCACCGGCGCGCTTGTAACGCGGCAACTCCTCGAAGTATCGCTCGAAGAGTGCGAGCAGCGATTTGTCTGCGGGCGAATCCACCGCATCGTAAAAGAAGAGGCGCGTCGCATATTCGTCGCGCGCGCGGCTGCCCGCAAAACCCTCCCAGATGAGTTGACGGTGATCGCGCGCGTCCTCGGTGCTCACCAGAATCTCGCCGACGTTGAAATCAACTTTGTCCGTCCCCTCGCCGCGCGCGAACCCGCGCGCCACCGTCCCGACCGACGGCGCCACATGCGTCGGCGTGCGCCCTTCGTTGAACTGCCGCGCGACGGGCGAGTGCATCCCCCGCGCATCAACGAACAGCCGCGCCGCGAACAGACGCCGCCCTCTACTCGTGCGCCCGCCGAAGCCTCCGCCGCCCCGCGCGTCTTCCACCTCGACCGACACGCGATCCGCTTCCACATACGCGCGCACGAAACGCACTTGTTCCAGCAGCGCGCAGCCTTCCTCGCGGCGCGCGCGGATTTTTGCGGCAGCCAGCCCGAGCAACTTGTCTGCGTCAATCGCCACGTCGAGCACGTTCTCCATCCAGAGCGGCGGCGTCTTCACGCGCGAGGCCGCGTCGTGAAACTTGACGAAGCCCGAACGATAACGGTTGACGACAGCCGCCTCGATCTCCTCTTTCGTGAACAACCCTGCGCGCTCGAACTCGCCGAGTTCTTCGCCGGAAATATTCCACGCGCGCCCGCCGCCGCTGGCACCGGCGCCACCCTCACGCCCGATGACACTCGCGTCGAAGACCAGCACGCGGCGTTTGAAACGCGCGGCCAGCACCGCCGCCTGTAAGAGTCCGGCGACGCCGCCCGCGTAGATGATGTCGAACTCGCCTTCGACCGCCAGACCCGCAGGCGGCGCGCTGCGCACGACCGCCTCGCGCGCCGCGTGTCGCTCCCCCTGCTCCAAAGCCTCGCGCCAGCGCACCTCCGTCTGCCAGATGCGACGCAGGTACGCCTCGCGTTCGCCGAGCGAGCCGAAGTTAGCCACCGTCAGCGGGTAGCGGTCGCGAAAGTATTTGAGGTCGGGCGCGTTGGCGGCCGAATCAAGCGCCGCGTTTGCTTTAGTTGGAGCGGAAGCCATACGAAAAAACGGAAAATCCTTGAGCGTGGAGTTTTGCGAGCAAAAACCTTAGCGCCAGCCCGTTACAAATCAGTCACTAAACGAAGCTAAAAAATTGACTCATTAATTCATTGCTTCATCGTTTCAACAGATCAATTCGCGTTCACCCGCGCCCGCGCCGCGTGAGCAGGCTGATGACGGCGACAAAGAGCGCCGAGCCGATGATCGACCAGACGACCGGAAAACTCCGCCCGCCCACCGGCACGATGAGCAACTCCGGCAGCCCTAACTGCCGCGCCAGCCACATCCCCAAAATCGCGCCGATGAAACCGAGCGCGATGGAGACGAGACAGCCGCCGCGCGAAAAACCGCTAATCGCCTGCCCGAGCGCGCCGCACACGCCCGCAACCAGCAGCAAAATAAGCAAATCAACCAGTGTCATAGCCTGAACCTCTTGTTCTACAGTTATACGTGCGCGCCGCGCCGCGCAGTTTCTTCTTTTCAATTCCGGCGTTTGTCAATATAATCGTTCGTGGCCGGGAGTATCGACAGGGCCACACACCCGCACGGAAGTTGTTGCCTGCGTTCGCGCCCTTGACCCTCATTAAATTTTGCACCTAAAGTTCAGGAGATTTTACCAGAGATGCGTAAATTGTTTCTCGCCACACTCGTCGTCGTCGCCGCTTTCAGCGTCGCTGCGGCGCAACAGCCGACCAATTCCGGCGACATCCCCAACATGGGCAAAGCCCCAACGCAGCCGAACGGCATCGGGCGTCTCGACGCGCGCGTCTTCGACGAGGCCGGAAACCCCGTGCGCGGCGCGTCGCTCAAGCTCGAATCCGAACGCACGGACGGCTATTTCTGCGAGTCCTGGAACTCGTCGGATGAGCGCGGCGTCTCCGTGCTCCCCCCGCTGCACATGGGCAACCTCAAGTTGATCGTCAAAGCCAAAGGCTACGAGACGCAGAAGATCAACGTGGCGGCCGACACTCTCAACGAACCCTTCCGCATCACGCTCGTCAAGAAAAAGTAGGACGCGACACGCGGGCGGAAAAGTTCCATTCAACGCGCGGACGGAGCGCGCGGCGAAGTCCTGAACTTTGCCGCGCGCTCCTTTCCTGTTTTCGCGCGAACGGCTCTCCCGTCGCGTCGCGCCGCGCCGCACAGTTCACGAATATTTCGCCGCGAGGCGTCTCACCGTGTTCGAGTTTCGCATCGTTGACTGTGCGCCGAGCGCCTTTGCCAGCGCCGCCCCTGAGACTTCGGAGTCGCTGATACGCTGACGACACAGCCAGTAGAGTTCGCGCCCCGCGACGTGAAACTCGTCGAACTCGGTGGCGAGCGCGAGCACTCTCCGTTTCGCCTCGTCCGGGGGTTCATCCGCTAAGAAAGCGATGTAGAGGGTGTGGCCTTTGGCTTCGAGTTCCGCGCCCGCGAAGGGTTGATAAGCAGCCACCGCCGCCACCTCGTCCGTTGACCTGATGAACGTCGCCGCCTCGTATCCGAGCGATTCGCGCAGGCAACGCTCGATCTTCCGTTCGAGCGTTTTTGCGTTCCTCACAGGCGAGTCGAAGATGACGTTTCCGCTGGCGATGAACGTCTCGACGCCGGAGAACCCCTGCGACTCGAACAGGCGGCGCAGGTGCTCCATCTTCACATTATGTCCCCCGACGTTGATGCCTCGCAGGAACGCTACGTACTTCGGCATGTCGTTGCTTTCACTCTCCGCGTCGCCACCCGGCGCTGTACCTTAGCCGCCGCCGGTCGCTGAACATAAAGGCATTCTCTCTCTCTGCGCCTTTGCGGTGAAGGTTTTTCATTTACATTCAATCGCAAGCTATAAATCTTTTCAAGCGAGCCGCAGGTGCTCGACGAGGCGGGGCAGAGAG
>DASQDV010000029.1:0-6619 GCA_035633995.1 Pyrinomonadaceae bacterium
GGCGCAGTACGAAGTGACGGCCACCCCGGTCTCGGCTAACGCCATCACCGGCACCGGCACGCGCGGCTTCTATTCCGACGAGTCCGCCGTCATCTACGGTCTGGTTGGTGCGGCGGCTGGCACGCGCGCCGTCCCCGGCACCCCGATTCAGTAGTGTTGACGTAGTCTTTGCGGAGGCGGTCTCATAAACAAAACTGCGGCCTTGAAATATACGTCGCCGGTAGCATCTCCTCTTTCAACGAATGCTCACCTTTTATGAGACCGCTTTCGATTAACACCGACGCGTGCCGCCGACGACAGACGCCAGCAGATAATTTTCGGCCATCTTCATATTGTGGCGTCGCACCTGAAGAGGCGACCGCCGCGTGGTCGGCCAAAACGGTTAACGTGGGCGCGCCAGACAACACTCTCCCAAATTCCCATTTGCCATAAGGAGCAAACGAAAGTAATGCAACAGAACAAAGGCCAACGCGGCTTCTCACTCATCGAACTCTTGATCGTCGTCGCGATCATCGGCATTATCGCCGCCATCGCCATCCCCAACCTCCTCGCCTCCAAGCGCTCCGCCAACGAAGGCTCCGCCATCGGCTCGGTGCGCTCCATCAACACCGCCGAGGCGACCTACTTCACCACCGCCGGCCAGAATTCCAGCTACGGCCTGCTGGCCGACCTCCGCACCGCCAACCTCATTGACTCGGTGCTCGCCGCCGGTACGAAGAGCGGCTACACGTTCGTCGTCGCCAACATCGTCGCCCCGGCGGCTGGTGTCGCGGCGCAGTACGAAGTGACGGGCACGCCTGTCTCCGCCAACGCCATCACCGGCACCGGCACGCGCGGCTTCTACTCCGACGAGTCCGCCGTCATCTACGGCACGGTCGGCGCCGCCGCCGGTACGCGCGCCGCCCCCGGCACGCCGATTCAGTAACCCGCACCGGCAACGCCACAGCGCGTTACCCTGGCAAGACTACTGCGGAAGCGGGATTGAGTTTCCGCTTCCGCAGTCTCTTTTGCACGACCCCGATGCGGGCACAGCGACCCGTGTGATATTCTCCACCGCGTCTGTTCACCTGACCGACGCGGTTTCAACGCAGAGCCTCTGCGACCTCGTTCGTCATGTTCCCTGAAGCCATCACCAACAACGCCGTAGCCGAACGCTTGACGCACACGACGACGCACAACGCGAGGAGCGCCGCAACCGAATCTGCCCCGCCATCGCCGCGCGGCTCCGCCCTCAGGCGCGTCTCTTCCATCGCGCGCAACGCCTTTCGCGAGGCCGTGCGCGACCGCGTGCTCTACAACCTCGTCTTCTTCGTCCTGCTCCTGACCGGCGGCGCGATCTTCATCGGCGACCTCTCGGCGGCGCAGGAGGCCAAGATCATCGTCGATATGTCCTTGAGCGCGATGCTTCTGTTCGGAGTCTTCATCGCGATCTTCGTCGGCGTCGGGCTGGTCTATAAAGAACTTGAGCGGCGCACGGTCTACGCCATCTTCGCCAAGCCGGTCGGGCGCGGCGAATTCCTCGTCGGCAAATATCTCGGCCTGTGTCTGACGCTCGCCGTCAACGTCGCGGTGATGGGCGCGGGCGTCTCGCTCGCGCTGCTGTATGTCAGCGGCGGCTACGACCCGCTAGTCATAAGCATCTGGCCTGCCGTGCTGCTCATCTTCGTCGAGTTGATGATCGTCGTCGCGGTGGCGCTTCTGTTTTCGTCCTTCTCGTCGCCCGCGCTCTCGGCCTTGCTCACCTTCGCCGTCTTCGTCATCGGCCACTTCAGCGCCGACATGAAACTGCTCGCCGCCTCGACGGGCACTACGGGAGCGAAAATCTTTTTCGGCGCGCTCTACTACCTGCTCCCCAACCTCTCGCACTACACCGTCATCACGGACGCCGGGCACGGCCTCGCGCCCTCGCCCGCTGCCTTCGCCGTCGCGGTTCTCTACGCCTTCGTCTACATCGCCGTCCTGCTCGCGGCCTCGATCCTCATCTTCAACCGTCGTAATTTCAAATGACAGGCACAGCGGAAACAGAAACGGTCACTGACGCGCCGCAGGAGCACGGCGCACGGCGACGAGGCCGCCGTTTGCAGCCGCGCGAATTGGCGCTCGTCTTCGTCATCATCTGCGGACTGGGCGCGGCGGCGGGGCTGGCGCGCTGGCTGGAACTACGTCGCCCGCCCGCAGAAGCTCTGGCCGGGCGCGATCTGGACGAGTTGTACTTGAAACCCGAAGAGGCGCGCCGCCTCAGTCTCGGCTTCAATGCGATGGCCGCCGACTGGTACTGGATGCGCTCGCTGCAATACGTCGGGCGCAAAGTCACGGCGCACAAGGGCGCGATCCAGATTGATGACTTGAGCGCGCTCAACTTGAGAATCCTCGCGCCGCTGCTTGAGAACGCGACGACGCTCGACCCGCAATTCCTCGCCGCCTACGAGTACGGCGCGGTCGTGCTTCCGGCGGTTGATGTCGAAGCCGCCGTCAAGCTGGTCAAAAAAGGCATCGCCGCCAACCCGCGCGCGTGGCGGCTGCACAGTTATCTCGGCTACATCTACTGGCAGCAGAACCGCTTCGAGGAAGCGAGCGAAGCTTATGCCGCCGCCGCGCGCGTCGAGGGCGCGCCCGCCTGGCTCGCGGCGATGTCGGCACAGATGGCGACCAAGGGCGGCAGCCGCGACACCGCACGCGCCATCTACCAGAGCATGTACAAAGAGACGGACGACGAGCAGATGAAGCGGCTCGCCCTCGCGCGCCTCCTTCAACTTCAATCGCTCGACGAGATGGACGCGCTGCGCGCCTTCGTCGCCGCGCAACGCGCACGCGCGGGCAGATGCCCGCAGACGTGGCGCGAAGTAGCCCCCGCGCTTCTTCGCACCGCGCGGTTTCAACTCGACGCGTCCGCCGCGCCGCTCGACCCGTCGGGCGTGCCTTACCTTCTCAAGCAAGAGAATTGCGACGTGGAACTCGGCGAGCAGTCGCAGATCATACGCAAGTATTGAGCAGGAGCAAAAATAAGATTGTCCGCAATGATAAGAACTTTCAGTTGAGTGAAGGATAGAAAAGATGGCAGCCGCAATCGAGATCGATAACCTGACGAAGGACTACGAAGTGGGCTTCTGGCGCAAGCGCAAGGTGCGCGCGCTCGACAATCTTTCGCTCGCGGTCGAGGAAGGCGAAATCTTCGGCTTCCTCGGCGGCAACGGCGCGGGCAAATCCACCACGATGAAACTCCTGATGCGCCTCATCTTCCCCACCGGCGGGCATGCGCGCATACTCGGTCGCGACACCGACGATGTCTCGACGCACGCGCGCATCGGCTACCTTCCCGAACACCCATACTTCTACGACTATCTCACCGCGCGCGAGTTTCTCGAATACTGCGCCGAGCTTTTCGGCTACACGCGCCAGGACTGTCGTGCCCGCGCCGCTTCGATGCTCGCCGCCGTGCGCCTCGAAGAGAAGAGTTGGGATAAGCAATTGCGCAAGTTCTCGAAGGGGATGCTTCAGCGCGTCGGCCTCGCGCAGGCTCTCGTCAACGACCCCTCGGTCGTCTTCCTCGACGAACCGATGAGCGGCCTCGACCCCATCGGACGGCGCGAGGTGCGCGACCTCATCGCGCAACTTCGCACACAGGGCACGACCGTCTTCTTCTGCTCGCACATCCTCGCCGACATCGAAGTGCTCTGCGACCGCGCCGCCATCCTTCAGAAAGGTCGCCTCGCGCACGTCGGGCGGCTCGCAGACTTGCGACAGGCGGCGGGCGACACGCGCGCGATGGAACTCGTCTGCGCGGGCGCAGACCTCTCGCGTTTGAAAACGGAGTTGGAAAAGTTGGCAGGCGCGCACATGACGCCGACTCCGGGCGGCGCGCGTCTCGAAGTTCGGAGCGAACAGGATGTTGAAGCCGCGCTCTGCGCCGTGCGCGCGGCGGGCGGCGCGCTCGTCTCCGTCCAGCCCGTCGGCAACCCGCTCGAAGAACTTTTCACCAGCAACAACTAACCGGCGCGCACGCCCGCGTCGCAAAACTTTTCGCACGCATGTCTTGTCGCCCGTCAACATCTAAGCCGGATTTCGTCAGTTAATCAATATGGAAGCGATCACGGTTCATTACAAACTCTCCGAGAAAGAATATCTCGACGCCGCGCGCCTCATCTTCTTTCCCCAGCCGACCCTGTGGAAGGTGCGCGCCGTGCTCGGCTCGACTCTCTTCCCGCTCGGGTTCTTCATGCTGCTCCTGGCCTCCGGCTCTGAAATCCTCCCGGCGCTCGGCATGGCCGTGTCGCTCCTGCCGCTGCTCGTCTATCTCTACTTCTTCCACTTCGCCGTCGTCGCGCGCCGCTGCTACAAAGGCGACCGTAAATTTCGCGACGCGATGACCGTCAGCTTCAGCGACGAACACATCACGGTGCAGTCGAAACTGCTTGAGTCGAAACAAAGTTGGGAGTTGTACACGGACGTGCTGGAAGGTGAAAACTGCTACGCCCTGATCTACGGGAAAGATATACGGATGGCGTCCATGATTCCGAAGCGCGCCTTCCGCAGCAAGAAGCAGCATCTGGCGTTTCGCGAACTCGTCGGCGCGCAGTTTACCAAGGCGTTGCCGGTGCGACAGGTTGGCGGCGGCGACAGCAGAAACGACGGGCAGGAGGAAGCGGAGCGTGACTATCAACCCGCGAGCCTTGAGCCGCCCGACTGGCGATAGACAAATTCCCGAATCCACTCAGCGCGCGCCCGCGCTACTGCTTGAATTTCACGCCCGTTAATTCAACGCGGATGTTGGCGCGCACGTCATCCTTTTTGAAGCCCTCCATCCTGATCGGCACTTCCATAACCTTGTTCGGTTCGAGTTCGGGTTGGCGGTTGGGGATGGCGATAACCGTGCGTTGCTGAACCGCGTTCCCGGCCAGATCAACTACGGTGGCCTGCAATTCCAGACCGTTCAGGGTGCGCCCGGTGAAGTTGCGCACTTTCGGCGTCATGTTAATTACAACGTCGCCGATGGCGCGCGTTGATTCGAGCGCGTGGTCGTCCGCGTTGAAGTCCACAACGAGGCGCTCGCGTATCTGCGCGAACTCGGGCGAGTCCGCGCGAATCGCGTCCGCGAGTCGCGGCTGCTGGCTCGCGCCGCCGGAGCCGGAGCGCGTCGCCCAAAACACCAGCGCCGCGATCAAAAGCGCGCTCACAATCGCCGCGATGATGAAGATTTTCCGCCGCGAGGCGTCGTCGGCGTCGTTGTTCGGTTTGACAGCAGACATATCTTTGTAAATGGCAGGTGACGGGTGACAAGTCAGAACTCGGAACGCCGGGATTTTATCTCGTCAACTGTCACTTGTCACTCGCCACTCGTCACTGTTCCTGCCACTATCTTCCCATCCCTTGCGCGCGCAAATTCGACCGGGCGGACTTGAGCGCGCTCGCCTGATCTTTGTCGGGCGCGTTCGCGGAGGCGGCGGCGTTCGCCGCTGCTGTGGCGGCGTCCTGTATGAGCGATCCGGTGCCGGTGCGCGGTCGCGCATTGAGCGGCCAGACGATGCGGAAATGGCTGCCTTCGTTCGGGCGGCTCTCCACAGTGATCTCGCCTTCAAGTAGTTCGACGATCTTGCGCGTGATCGCCAAGCCTAAGCCGACGCCGCTGTAGGGGCGCGTCAGGCGGTCGTCAACCTGCCGGAACTCGTCGAAGATGAAATCGAGCGACTCGCGCGAGATACCGATCCCGGTGTCGCTCACTTCCAGAAACCAGCGCGCGTCGTCGAGCGGCGCGGCCACGACGCGGATCGTGCCCGACGCCGTGAACTTCACCGCGTTGCTCACGAGATTCGTGAGCACCTGCGAGAGCTTGTGCCGGTCGGTTACAACGTAGTCGAGCGCGGGTGAAACTTCCGCTTGCAACTGGACGCGCTTCTCCTCCGCTTCGGCGGTGAAAGACTTGACGACATCCTCCGTCACGGCGGCCACGTCAACGTTTTCCAGATGCAGCGCGGAGCGCCCGGCTTCGAGGCGCGAATAGTCGAGCAGGTCGTTGACGAGTTCGAGGAGCGAACGCGCGTTGCGCCCCATGCGTTCGACCGCTTCGGATTGCAGGGGCGCGAGCGGCTGCTGGCGGTCGCGCTCCAACAACTGGCACAGGCCGATGATGACGTTCAGGGGCGTGCGCAGTTCGTGCGAGACGTTGGCGACGAAGGCCGACTTCAAACGGTCGTGCTCGCGCAGGCGACCGTATGCGCCCATCAACTCTCTGTACTGCCTGACCTCCGGCGTGATGTCGCGGAAGACCGCCACCACCCCGTCGCGCCTGCCGCCTTCGCCGACGAGCGGCGTTGCGCTGACGGCCAGCACGCCCTCTTCCTCGTCTGCGCCGCGCAGAATTTGTACATGCTCGCCGGAGACGTGGTCGCCTTCGGTCAGGGCTCGCCCGAGCGGCGTCTCCGAAGCCGGCAGAAGGTTGCCGTGCAGGTCGCGCAGAGCCATGTCGATGATGAGCGCCTCGACGCCGTCGCGAAATTCGCCGGGACGCCGCCCGATGATGCGCGCTGCCGCCGGGTTGACGCGATAACGACCGCGCGCGTCAACGATGATGACACCCTCGTCCATCTGGTTGATGACGCTCTCAAGTTCTGCGGCGCGCGAC
>DASQDV010000030.1:0-5319 GCA_035633995.1 Pyrinomonadaceae bacterium
GTCAACTGCGCCGCCATCAACGAAAACTTGCTGGAGTCGGAACTCTTCGGCCACGAGAAAGGAAGTTTCACGGGCGCGCACGCCGAGAAGAAAGGTCTGTTTGAAGTGGCCGACCGGGGCACGCTTTTTCTCGACGAGATCGGCGAACTCGACATCTCGATGCAGGCGAAACTTTTGCGCGCCTTGCAGGAGCGGGAGATCAGGCGCGTCGGGGGCACGCGCCCGATCAAGATCGACGTGCGCGTCGTCGCCGCGACGAACCGCGACCTGCTCGCAATGGTCAAGGACGGCAGGTTCCGCGACGATCTCTACTACCGCATCAACGTCCTCTCGATTGACATCCCGCCTTTGCGCGAGCGGCGCGAAGACATCCCCGTGCTCATCAACTTCTTCTTGAAGAAGCACACGCGCAACACCTCGCGCCTCATTCGCGGGCTGACGCCCGAAGCGCGCGTCGTCATGCTCGAATACGCCTGGCCGGGCAATGTCCGCCAGTTGGAATCGGCCATCGAGCGCGCGATCCTTTTGGCGGAGGCCGATTTGATCACGGTCGAAGATTTGCCGCTCGAAGTCAGGCAGGAGGTGCGCCCCGCGCTCGAAGGCGCGTTCAAGTTGCCGCACGAAGGCATCTCGTTCGAGGACTTCGAGCGCAACCTCATCCTGCAAGCGATGGAGCGCACCGACTACAACATCACCAAGGCCGCCAAACTGCTCGGCCTCACCTTCCGCACGCTGCAATACCGGCTCGAAAAGTTCGGCATCAAACGCGGCGACAAGAAACACGAAGCGGAAGAGGAAGAGGAGGAGGGATGAAGGCGGGAGGCACGAAGATGAACAGGAGACCTGCGCTGTCGCTGCTCGTCCTGGCGGCGCTCACGGCGCTCACGGCCTGCGCTAACAATTCGACTCCGACGAACGCGCCCGCCAACTCTACGAACGCGGCTGTCGCTTCGAACTCGAACGTCACGTCAACGACGACAGCGCCTAAGTCGCCGCTCGAAGGAATCGTGAAGGCGAGCGCCGAGCGCGTCGAGTTGAGCGCGGGCGGGACGGCGGACGTGAGCGTGCGGCTCACAATCGCGGGCGGCTATCACGTGAACGCGAACCCGGCGACGGAAAAGTTTCTGATCCCGACATCGCTCAACGTCAAACCGGACGCGGGCATCACGGCTGAAAAAATTGACTACCCGCAGCCGCTCAGGAAAAAGTTTCCCTTCGCCGAAGTGCCGCTCGCCGTCTACGAAGGCGACGCCCTGATCAAGCTGACGCTCGGCGCAAATCGCGACGCGCGGCCGGGACGGCACACGCTCGCCGCCAGCATACGCGTGCAACCCTGCGACGACGAAAAGTGTTTTCCTCCGATGACTATTGCGACGGGCATTGAAGTCACCGTGCGCTAAAAGTTTTGCCAGACACACCGGACAAAAG
The DNA here is from genome assembly GCA_035633995.1 of Pyrinomonadaceae bacterium. Classification (GTDB taxonomy): domain Bacteria; phylum Acidobacteriota; class Blastocatellia; order Pyrinomonadales; family Pyrinomonadaceae; genus JAIVJZ01. Next base: position 1,429 of record DASQDV010000030.1, read on the forward strand.
CGAGTCGGCGCGGGCGGAGAACTTTGCGGCTCGCGCGTTTGAGAAACGTTGGAGCATCGTCGCGGGGGCGTGCCTCGTCGTCGCGACGGCGCTGCTGCTCGCGGCGCGCGTGGATGCGGCTTTCGTGGCCGCAACGCTCGGCGTCGTCGCGTGGTTCTGGAATGAGCGCAACCGGCTGCGTCCCGCAGGCATCGAAGCCGACGAGAGATTTCAGGAAGATGATGAAGAGATCGAGGATGCGGATGAAAAATAGATATTTCGTTTTTGCGGGCGGGCTGCTCGTCGCGCTTTTGCTGTCGTCGCCGTCGGGCGTACCGGCGGTTGTCGCTGCCGCCGCTCGCGCCATCGTTCCGGTTCGCGTCGTTGCGAGCGAGGCGGAGGCGCGCGGCACCGTCGAGCGTGCGTTTCAACAATTGAAGTCCGGCGATTACAACTCGCTCTACGACGTGCTGCCTTCCGCTTCGCAGCGGCGGCTTTCGCGCGAGCGATTCGTGAGCGCGCTCGAACGCACGCGCGGGATGTACGAGTTGGATCGTCTGGAGATCGGCGCGGTGCGCGTCTCCGGCGATCTCGGCGTGGTGGATTCGGTGGTGTACGGGCACGGGCGCGCGCCGTTTGCGGGCGAGGCCAAGATTGTCGTGCGGCAATACGTCGTGCGTGAGGGCGGGCGCTGGCGCGTGACGACGGGCGACCGCGCGACGATTCAACCGCTCCTTGCAGCCAATCCCGCGTTCGCCAAAAAATACCCGCTCACCCAACCGCGCCTTTATCTGAAGCGCGACAACCGCTGGGTGGACATGACAAAGGAACTGGGCGGCATCCGCCGCCGCGCGTTGAGATAACAGGCGCAAGGCCGAATTTAAACTGCGAAGAGGCGACCGGGAGCAAGTCATCACCGGTCGCCTCTTCGCAGTTTAAAATTCTTCCCCGTCTTTACATTAAATCTTCAAACGAGAGTTGCGTGTCGTCGGACGCAGGATGTGCGGGCGTGCGGCGCGCGCGGGATTTTTGTTGTGTGCCGTCGAGCGCGCTCATCACGGATTGGAGGTGGAAGCGCAGGAGGCGCGCGGTGAGGCGTATGGAGGGGATGCGCCCTTCGCGCGCGAGACGGCGCACGGTTGATTCGCTCACCTGTAATATGCCGGCGAGTTGGCGCGCGGTCAGAAATTCTTCGCGCTTACCGTCTTGTGGCGAAGCCTCTTCCATCGGGGCAATTTATCCAACTCCGTCAGGGCGTGGGCTTGAGCGCGAGCGCGACGCGGTAAACCGCCGCGCCTTCCACTTCGACATCTTTCGAGGCTACGGCCATGCCGTCCATTCTGGCCGTGACGCGGTAGCGCGCCGTCTCGACCGGCAGGCGGAAGGAGAATGAACCGGATTCGTTCGAGACGCGCCCGTCAATTTTTTTGACGCGCCCGTCCGCTTCGATGCGCGCCAGTTCCACACGCGCGCCGCGAAGGCTTCGCCCCTCTTCGGTGAAGACGCTGCCCTTCACGAAGACGAGCGAGCCTTCGTCAATCGGCAGCACGAGATTGCCGCCGAGCGAGCGCGACTTGCCCGCGACGATCTCGAAGTCTTTAATCTCCGCCACGCTCAAGCCCGGCTTGCGAAACGTGATGTTGTAACGACCCGGTGCGAGTCCGCCTATCTCGAACTGTCCTTTGCGATCCGTCGAAACCGACGCTACTTCGCGCTCGCCCTGTCGCGCCGCGACGCGGACGCCCTCAGCCGATTCGCCGCTCTCGGCCTTAACTTTGCCTTTTATGCTCCCCGTCGTCTTATTCTTCTGCGCCGCCGCCGCGCCGATGCCGAAGGCGAACAGCGAGAGCAAAACTAGCGAGCCGATAATTCTAAGTCTATACATAATCTGTAACACGAATCCTGTTCGAGAAGTGTGCCCGGCGTCCGGCGCAAACGGTCGTCCTTCGCGCGGCGACGATTATACATGCAATCAAGTTCGCGCGGGATGCTCGCAAGGCATGCACGCGTTACAGTTGATGCAACATGCGCGCGTCGCTGTTGCCTCGCCGCCTCAGGTTGAGATGACACGGAAGCGCGAGACTCCGTATAATGACCACACTCCCTCGCGCGTTTGCTGAAACAATCCGCGACCGGCCGACGTTGAAATTTGTCTGACAGGTTCGCTCCCGAGTTTTATGTTGCGCCCCCGCAAAATTTCGTCTTCCGCACGCGCGGTTCGCTCCGGGTCGCGCCGCGTGAAAAACGCTCTGCTCGTCGCATGCGTCCTCGTCTTCGCCGCGCTCGTCAGTTCCCTGCCCGTCGCCCGCAGCCAGCAGCCACAGACCGAAGCGCAAACGCCGCAACAACGACCGCGTCGTGTCGAACCGCCCGACGCACAGCAGCAGGACGACGCGGACGAAGTGCTGCGCGTTGACACAGACCTCGTGCTCGTTGACGTGACGGTGACGGACGCCGTGGGACGACCCGTGCGCAACCTGACGGCGCGGGATTTCAAAATTTATGACGAGGGCGTCGAACGCCCCATCGCCTTCTTCAACGTCGAGCGGCGCAGCAGCGGGCAGTTGCGCCCCGTCGCCATCGTCTTCGTGGTTGACGTGTCGGGCAGCATGACGCCGGACGAGATGGAGCGTCTGGGGAGCGCGATGCGACTGTTTTCGCGCCGCCTGTCGGATCGCACGTCGGTCTTCGCCGTGATGACTTTCGGGATGAGCGCGCGCGTGCTGCAACCTTTCACGAACGACCAGCAGAAACTCGAACGCGCCTTCACGCGCCTCGCACGCGAGGCCAACGGACTTTCCACACACACTTACGATGCGGTTGACGACGCCATTCGCCTGCTCGCGCGCCACGCGCCGCGCACGCGCGACAAGCGCCTGATGAAGCGTGCGGTGGTGGTCGTCACGGACGGTTTTCCGGTGGGCGACACGGTTGCGCCGAAGACCGTGATCGAGCGCGCGAACGCGGCGGAGGTGAGCGTCTACACGGTGACGCTGCCGTCTTTCTCGCGTCTCCTGACCTCGCGCGCGAGCGGCGCGACGGGGGCGAACGCGCACGCGCCGCTCCCGACTCCCCTCGACGTGAGCGAGTTGGCCGAGAAGACCGGCGGCTCGAACGTCTACGCGACGGGGAGAGACTTCGGCCCGCTTTTCCAAACGCTCGCCGAAGAAGTTACTTCTTCCTATATTCTGGCCTTCTACCCGCCCGAAGAGAAACGGCGCGACGGGCGTTTCCACCCGCTGCGCGTCGCGGCGCCGCCCGGCCTCAACGTCCGCCAGAGCCGTCCGGGATACTAAGAGCAGTGACGAATGACAGGTGACGAGTGACGGGTCAAGCCACCAGCTTGCTCGTCACTCGTCACCTGTCACTCGTCACTGCTTTTAGAACTCTTCTTCGTCTTCGTCGTCGTCGAGTTCGTCATCTTCGACGATGTCGAGTTCGACCGGGTCGAGTCCGACAACTTCGAGTTCCGTTCCGCACTCTTCGCAGGCGACAGAATCTCCCTTGTCGGCATCCGTATCAACGTGCACGTCGGCGTCGCATTCGGGGCATGTTCCGGTTGGCACTTCGTCTCTACCTCCAGCGCATTCAGGAGGAGCGCCCTCTATGTGATTCGGGGAGACCTCCGCCTTGAAATAATTTTGGTTCAACCGCCGACAATCTAACCGCGCCCGCATTTTTTTGCAACATCCATTTTTTCACTCTTGACCGCAACTCAGCCCGCCGCAGTTTTTGCCGCCGCTTTTCACGCGGAAAAATTTGTACCGGCAAAATTTTCGCACCACTGTGTCATGTTTCGACTCACGCTCTCGCGTATGCAGGCGAAAGGCAAGCTGAAAAGAATTGCTTGCTTAAAAAGCGCGAATTGTGGAAATATGCTCCGCCCAGTCCAAGCTGCGGGTGAAAGAAGCA
>DASQDV010000031.1:0-2686 GCA_035633995.1 Pyrinomonadaceae bacterium
CGCGTGCGCCGGAGACGGTGGTGGGCGTGCTCGGCGTGCTCAAGGCGGGCGGCGCGTATTTGCCTTTAGACCCGGCGTACCCGCGCGAGCGGCTCGACTACATGTTTGCAGACGCGCGGGCGCGTGTGCTCCTCACGCGGCGGCAAAATGCGGAGAGTCTGCACGCGCACGATGCTGAGGTGGTCTATCTCGACGCCGTAGCCGGAGAAGCGTGGGCGCACGAGAGCGCGGAGAACCTGCCGCGCCGCGCGATGGCGGAAAATCTCGCTTACGTTATTTACACCTCGGGTTCGACGGGACAGCCGAAGGGCGTGATGGTGAACCATCGCGGGCTGTCGAATCTGAGTCTGGCCGAAGCGCTGGCCTTTGAGCTTAAAGCAGAGAGCAGAGTTTTACAGTTTGCGTCGTGGAGCTTCGACGCTTCGGTCTTTGAAATGGTGATGACGCTCATGTGCGGTGCGACGCTCTGTTTCGCGCCCGCCGGGGCAGAGCTTCCGGGCGAGGCACTCACGAGGTTCCTGCGCGAACACTCCGTCAACACCATTGCACTGACGCCCACGACGCTGGCCGCCGTGCCCGCCGCCGAACTCCCCGACTTGCAGACCGTCATCACGGGCGGCGAGCCTTGCTCGCCCGAACTCGTCGCGCGCTGGGCGCATGGCCGCCGCTTCTTTAACGTCTATGGGCCGACCGAGACGACGACGTGGGCGACTTTCGCCCGGTGTGCGGGCGACGGGCGGACGCCTTCAATCGGTCGCCCCGTTGCGAACACGCAGGTTTATATTTTGGACGAGCGCTTGCAGCCCGTGCCGGTTGGCGTCGTCGGCCAAGTGCACATCGGCGGCGTCGCGCTCGCGCGCGGCTATCTCAACCGCCCGGAGTTGACCGCCGAGAAGTTCATGCCCGATCCGTTCGGCGTTGAACCCGGCGCGCGGCTCTACCGCACCGGCGACACCGCGCGATACAGGGAGGGAGGCGAGATTGAATTTGTCGGGCGCATTGACCGGCAGGTGAAGCTGCGCGGCTTCCGCATCGAGCTTGGAGAGATCGAGTCTGCGCTGGCCGCACACGAGGCGGTGCGCGAGTGTGCCGTCGTCTTGCGCGAGGGCACGCAGAGCGGCGAACGTCGCATCGTCGCCTACACGACGCTCGACGAGCGGATGAGTGCGCCGCCCGCAGCCGAGTGGCGCTCGTTCCTCAAAGGGAAGCTGCCGGATTACATGATCCCCTCAGCCTTCGTCGTGCTGGACGCGTGGCCTTTGACGCCGGGCGGCAAACTTGACCACCGCGCGCTGCCCGCCCCGGAGCAGGGAACGGTTGACGCGGGAGAAGCGTTGCTCTCGCCCGCACGCACGCCGGCGGAGGAAGTGCTGGCCGGAATCTGGGCGGAAGTGCTGGGGCTTGAGCGCGTCGGCCTCGACGTTAACTTTTTCGAGTCGGGCGGTCACAGCTTGCTCGCCACGCAACTCGTCTCGCGCGTGCGCGAAGTCTTCAAGGTAGAACTGCCGCTGCGAGATTTCTTTGACGCGCCGACGGTGCGCGAAGTGGCTGCGAAAGTTGAATCGCTGCTGCGCGCGGAGCAGGGAGTTCAACTCATGCCCGTCACGCACGCGCCGCGCGAAGGCGACCTGCCGCTCTCGTTCGCGCAGCAACGGCTCTGGTTTCTAGACCAGTTCGAGCCGGGCAACTCTTTTTACAACGTGCCGAGCGCGGTGCGCCTTACGGGCGCGCTCGACGTGGCCGCGCTCGAACACAGCCTCAACGAAGTCGTCAGGCGTCACGAAATCTTGCGCACCACCTTCGAGAGCACGCAGGGGCAGCCGCGACAGGTGATTGCCCCCGTGCTGAAACTGTCGCTCGCACAGGAAAATCTCCGGCACCTCAACGACAGCGAAAGACGCGCAGAGGTGCGACGGCTGGCCGTCGAGGAAGCGGAGCGACCGTTCGACCTGGCGAGCGCGCCGCTTGTGCGTGCGCGCCTGTTGCAGGTTGCAGATGATGAGCACGTGTTGCTGTTCACGATGCATCACATCGTCTCGGATGGATGGTCTGTGGGCGTGCTGCTCGGAGAAGTCGCCGCGCTTTACGAAGCGTACGGGCGAGACGCGCGAGCGCCGCTCGCGGAACTTCCGATCCAGTATGCGGACTTCGCCGCGTGGCAGAGACGATGGCTCGACGGCGAGCAACTCGACGCGCAACTCGGCTACTGGCGCGAGCAACTGCGCGACGCCCCCGCGTTGCTCGAACTTCCCACCGACCGGCCGCGCCCGCCCGTGCAAACTTATCGTGGGGCGACGGCGCGATTCACGCTCGCAAAGGATTTATCGAGTGGCTTGCAACGCTTGAGCCGTCGTGAGGGCACGACGCTTTTCATGACCTTGCTCGCCGCCTTCCAGTCTCTGCTGCAACGCTACAGCGGGGCGGAGGACGTGCTGGTGGGGACGCCGATAGCAGGTCGCAATCGCGCGGAGATAGAAGGGCTGATCGGCTTTTTCGTCAACACGCTCGTGCTGCGCACGACGTTCGACGGCGACCCGTCGTTTGTCGAACTGCTCGCACGCGTGCGCGAGGTGTGTCTCGGAGCCTACGCGCATCAGGATGTGCCGTTTGAAAAGCTCGTCGAAGAGTTGCAGCCTGAACGAGAGTTGAGCCACTCGCCGCTGTTTCAGGTGATGTTCTCTTTGCA
>DASQDV010000032.1:0-8231 GCA_035633995.1 Pyrinomonadaceae bacterium
GTCGTCGAGGCGCACCATGGAGATGCAGCCGGGGACGGGGCAGACGAGGTAACAGAGGTTGCAGCCGACGCACTCGTGCTCGTCGACGATGGGGTAACGCTTGCCGTTGAGTTCGGTGAAGGGGATGCACTGGTGCGCGCCGTCCTCGCAGGCGATGTGGCAGAGGTTACATTGTATGCACTTGTTGTGATCGATGCGCGCGACCGTTTTGTAGTTGAGATCGAGATTGCCCCAATCGGTTACGCGCGGCACGCTCCGGCCGATGATGTCCGTGACGCTCAGGAAGCCTTTGTCGTCCAGATAATTCGAGAGGCCGTCGATCATATCTTCGACGATGCGGTAGCCGTAATGCATGACGGCGGTGCAGACCTGCACGGTCGTCGCGCCGAGCAGGAGAAACTCCGCCGCGTCGCGCCACGTCCCGATGCCGCCGATGCCGCTGATGGGCACGCCGACCTCCGCATCGCGCGCCAGTTCGGAGACCATGTTGAGCGCGATGGGCTTGACGGCGGGGCCGCAGTAGCCGCCGTGCGCGGCCATGCCGTTGACGTTCGGGTGCGGGATGAGCGTGTCGAGGTCAACGCCCATCACGGAGTTGATCGTGTTGATGAGCGAGAGCGCATCGGCGTGCCCGCGCACGGCGGCGCGTGCGGGCGGTGTGATGCTCGTCACGTTCGGCGTCAGTTTGACGATGACGGGCAAGGAAGTCGCCTCCTTCACCCACTCCGTCACCATGCAGGTGTACTCCGGCACTTGCCCCATCGCCGCGCCCATGCCTCGCTCGCTCATGCCGTGCGGGCAGCCGAAATTCAACTCCACGCCGTCCGCGCCCGTGTCTTCAACCTTCTTCGCGATCTCGTGCCACGCCTCGCGCTTCGATTCGACCATCAGCGAAATTATGAGCGCGTGCTTCGGGTATTTCCGCTTGCACTCCCTGATCTCCTTGAGATTGACTTCGAGCGGGCGATCCGTAATGAGTTCGATATTGTTGAGGCCGAGCATGCGCTGCGGCCCCTGATCGATAGAGGCGAGGCGCGAGCAGACGTTGCGGATCGGCTCGCCCAGCGTCTTCCAGACCGCGCCGCCCCAGCCCGCGTCGAACGCGCGTTCCACCATCGAACCCATGTTCGTCGGCGGCGCACTCGCCAGCCAGAAAGGGTTCGGCGATTCAATCCCCGCGAAATTAACTCTCAAGTCTGCCATCTTAGTTGCCTCTCGCAATTATTCGGGCGTCGTCTCTTCCGAGCCGCCTGCCGGTTGTGTGTAAACACTGCCTCGCGCCGTCTCTTCAAAAGTCACGTCGCGGTAAATCTCGCGCAAGGCCAGCGCGCACGGCACAGAGGCGCAGCGCACGGTATCGGCCAGGTCGTTGAATTCCATAAACGTCCACACGCCGTTCTCCTGCCTGATGAACTGCGAGACGTGCGGGCGGTGTTGAGCGATGAGCAGATACTCGCTGAAGGTGGCGATTGATTTGTAGTAAGTAAACTTATCGCCCCTGTCGAAAGCCTCTGTTGACGACGAAAGCACCTCGACGATCAAGGCCGGATTCATCAGCATGTCCAGACCGCCGGTTTGTTCAATTTCCGGCGAGCCGCACAGGGCAGACAAATCGGGATAACGATATGGCGGATAGGCCGGAACTTTTACGCGCATATCGGCGGGGAACACGTGACAACCCCGCTCTCTCAATTGCAAGTGGGCTTCTGTCCCGATGTTAATTGTGCTTCGGTTATGCTCAAGGCTCGCGCCCGTCATGCAGAAGACTTCGCCATTCCAGAACTCATATTTCTCTTCGCTCGCCAGTTCCAGCGCGAAATATTCTTCGAGCGTATACCTGTGGCTCAATTGGGTTGACATAAAACTTCTACTCCGGCAAACAGAATGAGTTTGCCGATTCGAGGCACGTCGTCTTCAATCTTTGATCTCGCTTGTCTCTTCGTGAAGCGGAACGCGTGCGCCCGCGAATTCGATGCGCTCGCCCGACAATTGAAAGTGTATGCCCTGCGCCGCGAGTTTGCCCGCCTGCGAAGCGTCCACGGCTTCGCGCCCGCCGTTGACGCAATCGCCGCCCGCGAAGAACTTCGCATTTGTCGTCTGCATCGTTTCGGGATTGACGCGGACGCGCCCCGCTTCGTCCAATTCGACGCGCGCGTTTTGCGAGAGCCAGTCGGCCATCTTCTGCTGGCCGAGCGCCTTGACGACCATATCTACGGGAATCTCAAACTCCGACCCGGCGATTGTTTGAAACGAACGCCGCCCCGCCGCGCCATTAGTTTCGACGGGCTGTGTCCTTACGCAGCGCAAGGCGGCGACACTCGTGCCCGAAGCGCCCGCCACGATCTCGACCGGCGCGGTCTGCCACCAGAACTCTATGCCGTCGCGTTTCGCCAACTCGTATTCGTACTCGTAGGCGGGCATCTCGCGCTCTGTGCGCCGATAGATCATCAGCACGCGCTCGGCGCCGAGACGTTTGGCCTGCGTGACGGCATCAATGGCGGTGTTGCCCGCGCCGACGACGGCGACCGTGCGCCCGATGGGGACGGATGCCCAATCGCGCGTCTTGATGCGTTCGATCAAGGCCAGCGCGTCATAGACGCCCGCGAGGTCTTCGCCGGGAATGCCGAGCCGCATCGTCGCGCCGAGTCCGACGCCGAGGAAGATGGCATCGTGCGCCGCTTCGAGTTCCGCGAACGACAGGTCGCGCCCGACTTCCGTATTCGTCTGTATCTCGACGCCGAGCCGCGCCACCTGCGCGACCTCTTCCTGCGAGACGCGCTGCGTCATTTTGTACTCGGCCATGCCGTAAGTGTCCATGCCGCCCGCGAGCGGTTTGCGCTCGTAGATGCGGACGGCATAACCGAGCCGCGCGAGATAGGTGGCGCACGAAAGACCGGCGGGGCCTGAGCCGATGATGCCGACGCTCCTGCCGTTCGGCGCACCGGCCTTGAGCACGTCGCGCCCGCGTGTGAAGACAGCGTCGGTCGCGTAGCGTTGCAGCCGCCCGATCTCAATCGGCTTCGCCATCAAAGTCTTCTCCACGCACGCGCCTTCGCAGAGCACGTCGACGGGGCAGACGCGCGCGCACGTCGCGCCAATCGGGTTAGCGTCGAAGATGACGCGCGCCGAACCCGTCAGATTGCCGCTCGCGATCTTTTTGATGAAGGCCGGAACATCTATGTGCGTGGGGCAGGCGCGCGTGCAGGGCGCGTCGTAGCAATAGACGCAGCGGTGCGATTCGAGGATGGCTTCGGCCTCCGTCAGAGGCGGCGCGATCTCGTGGAAGTTGCGCTCGATCTGCGCGATGTTGAGGGGCGACTCGTGAGTCGTAGACATAGGGTTTCAAGTCTCAGGTTTCAAGTTTCAGGTCTGAGGTTTCCGGGTCTTCAAACTTGAAACCTGAAACCTGCAACTTGAAACTCTTGTTATTCCGTCACCAGCGGCTCGTAGGATTCCGGCCTGCGGTCGCGATAGAACTGCCATGTGTTGCGCACTTCGCGGATCACGTCGAGATTGAGATCGGCGACGATGAGCGCGTCCTCGTCGCGCGGCGCTTCGGCCAAAAATTTACCGCGCGGGTCGCAGAAGTAGCTCTGGCCGTAAAACTCCCCGATGTCCCAGGGCTGCTCGTGGCCGACGCGGTTGATCGCGCCGATGAAGTAACCGTTGGCGACGGCATGCGCGGGCTGTTCGAGCCGCCAGAGATATTCCGATAGTCCGGCGACGGTGGCCGACGGGTTGAAGACGATTTCAGCGCCGTTCAGACCGAGTATGCGCGCACCCTCGGGGAACTGCCGGTCGTAACAGATGTAAACTCCGATGCGTGCGAACGCCGTATCGAACGCGGGATAGCCGAGATTGCCCGGCTTGAAATAGAACTTCTCCCAGAAGCCGGGCGCGACGTGCGGGATGTGGTTCTTGCGATACTTGCCGAGATATTTTCCGTCGGCGTCAATCACGGCGGCAGTATTGTAATAGACGCCCGCGATGTCTTCTTCGTAGATGGGCACGATGATGACCATGCCGTGCTGGCGTGCGATCTCCTGCATGAGTTTGACGGTCGGGCCGTCGGGCACGCGCTCGACCGCCTCGTACCAGCGCGTCTGCTGCTCGGCGCAGAAATAGGGCGTGGTGAAGACCTCCTGCATGCAGAGAATCTGCACGCCCTGCCGCGCGGCGTCTTCGATCATCTTGACGTGCTTCTCGATGTTGGCGCGCTTGATCTCTTCGATAGGCGCGTCGGTGGGCGCGGCGTTCGCGGCCTGTATGAGTCCGCATTTAACTGTGCGTGCCATAATGTTTCTAACGATGAAATAGGAACGATGAATGAAAAGCTGTCAGTGGTCAGTTGTCCGTTGCATGTGGCTCTCACACGAGTTGCTGAAGATTGTCTTGAACAACTGACTACTGACCACGGACTGCTTTTCGTTCATCATTCCTGCTTCATCGTTCATCCTTTCTAAAGTTTCCCTGCATCAATAAATAGTAGAGCACAAAACCGATGGCGAAGGTAACGAACCACGCGTAGGTGTAGAGCGTGTCGAAAAAGTTTGGCTCGGCGATCTGCCCGCCGCGTGTCGTGGCCGCGTGCAGGAAGCCGGGGACGACGGGCGCGATGGCAATGATGAGCACGGCGAGCGCACGCAGGTTGAAACCGTTCGTGTAGGTGTAGCGACCCTGCAATTGAAACAGATCGTGGAGGTCGAGTCGCTGGCGGCGCAAGACCCAGTAGTCGCAGATGAGTATGCCCGCGATTGCACCCATCAAGCCCGAATAGCCGATGAGCCACGTGAAGACGTATTCGCCCATCGAAGACATCAATTTCCAGGGCATCATCAGCACGCCGATGAGCGCGGTGATAAGCCCGCCCGTCACATACGAGATCAATTTCGGGTTGAGGTTGGAGAAGTCGTTCGAGGGCGAGACGACGTTGGCGGCCATGTTGGTCGTGAGTTGCGCGGCGAAGATGACGGCGGTGGCGAAGAGTATGACGAGGACGCTGTCGAAGCGTTGCATCAAATCGACGGGATTCGGAATCGCCACACCGTAAATTAAAAGCGTCGCGCTCGTCACGGCGACACCGATAAAGGCGAAGGCCGTCATCGTCAGCGGCAGCCCCAGAGCCTGCCCCATCATCTGCGACTTTTGCGAGCGCGCGTAGCGCGTGAAGTCCGGGATGTTGAGGCTGAGCGTCGCCCAGTAGCCGACGGAGGCGGTGAGCGAACCCGGAAAGATCGTCCAAAAGCTGTTCTGCTGTTTCTGCAACGCGGAAGATTCCGAGAGCACGCGCCCCAACCCGCCCGCCCGCCACGCCGCCCACGCGAGCAGAATCGCGCCGCCCACCAGCAGCAGCGGCGCAGACCACGTCTCCAGATACTTGATGCCCTCGACGCCCTTCAGGATGATGACAACTTGTATGAACCAGAAGATGAAGAACCCGACCCACGTGTGCCACGCGACTTCGAACACGCCCCCGCCGCCGAACAAATTATTCCAGCCCGGCCACATCGCGCCGAACAGCGCGTCGAGCGCCGTGCCGCCGATCCACGTCTGGATGCCGAACCACCCGCACGCGACAATCGCGCGCAGAATCGCAGGGATGTTCGCGCCGCGCACGCCGAACGACGCGCGGCAGAGCACCGGAAACGAGACGCCGTACTTCGTGCCCGCGTGCGCGTTCAGGATCATCGGGATAAGCACGATGGTGTTGCCGAGCAGGATCGTGAACATCGCCTGCCACCAGTTCATGCCCGCATCGATGAACGCCCCGGCGAGCGTGTAGGTCGTGATCACGACGCTCATCCCGATCCAGAGCGCGGCGATGTTCCATGTTGACCAGGTGCGCTCTTTGATCGTCGTCGGCGCGAGATCGCGATTCCACAGGGGGCTGGCAGACACGTCCTCGCGCAACTCCTCGAAGTCGCGCTGTGTGACTGAAACGTCCTCGCTGTAGGTTTCTGTCGCCATCGTTCGAGTCTCTACTTGGGCGGAGCTTCGATCTTGATGTCGGAGTTGTAGCCGGACATCTTAACGAGCGTCTTCGTCTTCTGCCCGTTAAACTCGCCGTCGGTCTCCGTCTTGCGCGGGAGGCCGTCGGCGACGGAGAGCCACGTCTTCGAACTGCTCTTGAGATTTGTGCCCAGCGGGTTGTTCTGCGTGTACTGGTAGACGAGCGCCGGTTCGCCGTCGAGCGTCTCCGCGCCGACGTATTTCACATCCGCCGTCTTCGCCAACTCGTCGAGCATCTTCGGATCGCGGAAAGCTTTGATCATGCCGCCCGCATCAATCGGCGACTTCACCCAGCCGCGATTCGGAGCTTTGATATAAGTCTCGCCGCCGACGATGACGTACTCCATCTGGTAGCTTTGGCCGCCGCCGGGCTTCGCCTCGCTCGTCATGCGGTAGCGGTCGGGCGCGACGTATTCAATCACCATCGAACTCGTCGTGCCGTCGGAGACGGAAGACGTAACGTGTGCGCGGTAAGATTTAGCGTCGAGTTGCGCGCGCATCGCTTTGGTCATCACGTCGAGCGGTTTGTCGTCGGCGGAAATAGCCGCCGCTGCGGTCGTCGGCGCAGCGCTGCCGCCACCGCTCCCCGAAGGCGCGCCGCCGCCGCCCTTAGTTGACCCTGTTTTACCGTCCTTGTTGCAAGCGACGCTCATCATCAGCAGGACAGAGAGCGTCGCATTCAAACTTTTCATCTTGAGGTTCATCTTTAACAGCGCCCCCGGCGCGACCGTCTGGAAGTTTCCCGCTTGATAGAGAGTCTGGGCGCGCGTGTGCTACATCGCCACGCAAGTGCCGCGCTTGATAAATTTTCCGTCGCCCGCCTTGCCCTTGTACTCGCCGTTTTCTATACAGACGCGCCCGCGCGACAAGACCGTCTCGACTGTGCCCTTGATGGTCTTGCCTTCATAGGCGCTGTAATCAACGTTCATGTGGTGCGTCGCAGCCGAGATGGTCTGTTCGCGTTCGGGGTCGAAGATGACGATGTCCGCATCAGACCCGACGGCAATCGTGCCCTTCTTCGGGAAGAGGCCGAACATCTTGGCGGCGGCGGTCGAAGTGAGTTCGACGAAGCGGTTGAGCGAGAGGCGATTCTCGACCACGCCGCCGTTGTAGATGAGCGGCACGCGATGCTCTACGCCGGGCGCGCCGTTCGGGATTTTGGAAAAGTCTTCGCGCCCCAACTCCTTCTGCTCCTTCATGCAGAAAGGGCAGTGGTCTGTGGAGATGACTTGCAGATCGTCCGTCTTCAGACCCTTCCACAATTCCGCCTGATTCCAACGCTCGCGCAAAGGCGGCGTCATCACGTATTTCGCGCCCTCGAAACCCGGCTCCTCGTAGTTGTCGTAAGAGAGGAAAAGATACTGCGGGCACGTCTCGGCGAACGCGGGCAAGCCCCGGTCGCGCGCCTCGCGCACCTGTTCGAGCGCGTCGGCGCAACTCAGGTGCACGATGTAGACGGGCGACTCGGCCATCTCCGCAATCGCAATCGCGCGGTGCACGCCTTCGGCCTCGGCGCGCGTCGGGCGCGTCAACGCGTGATACTTCGGCGCTGTTCTGCCCTGCGCCAGCGCGCGCTTGATGATCTCGTTGATGACGACGCCGTTCTCCGCGTGCATGCAGATCAGCCCGCCGCGCTCGCCCGCCGCAGACATCGCGCGAAAGATCGTCGCATCGTCAACGAGGAAGACGCCCGGATAAGCCATGAACATCTTGAAACTCGACACGCCCTCGTCGATGATGCGATGCAACTCCGGCACGCGGTCGTCTTCCAGATCGGTCGTGATCAAATGAAAACTGTAATCAATCGCCGTCTTGCCCTCGGCCTTCGCGTGCCAGTTATCGAGCGCCTCGGTCAGCGACTCGCCCTTGTACTGCACCGCGAAATCAATGATCGTCGTCGTGCCCCCGTAAGCCGCCGCGCGCGTCCCCGTGAAGAAATCGTCGGAGGCCTGCGTCCCGCCGAAGGGAAGTTCCATGTGCGTGTGCGGATCAATCCCGCCCGGGATGACCAGTTTTCCCGCCGCATCAATCACGCGCTCCGCTTCCACGTCCAAACGCGCGCCGATGACCGACACCACTTCATCCTCGATCAACACGTCGGCCTTGTAATCGTCAACGGCGGTCACGATGCGCCCGTTGCGGATAAGAGTTTTCATCAAGTCGCTCCCAGCAATCTACGTGAGATGTTCCGGCTACTGTTTGGGCAAAGCGCCGAGGCGGGC
>DASQDV010000033.1:0-10508 GCA_035633995.1 Pyrinomonadaceae bacterium
TTGTCATTCGTCAGTTGCATGTGGTTGTTACGCTGGTTACTAAAGATTGGATTGAACAACTGACGACGGGCTACCGACAAGGGGCTACTGACGACCGACTACTGACAACGGACAATTCTTCCGTTCCGCGTTTCGCGTTCATCGTTTCTTCAGGAGGTTTCATGGCTGATTATCGAGACAAGTTAGAGGAATGGAGCGAGGCGGCGCGGCGCAAGGCGCGCGAGCTGGACGAGCGCTACAAGATCAAGGATCGCGTGGAGGAAGGCGCGCGTGTGGCGCAGGACGCGGCGAAGCGCGGGGCGACGCGCGTGGCGAGCGAGGCGGAGCGCGCGCGCATGGAGGCCGAGCGGTTGGGTGAAGAGTACGACGTGCGCGAACACGTCGGCGAAGTGAGCGAACAGGCGCGGCGCGCGGCGCAGGAAGCGGAGCGTCGTGCGCGCGAGGCGGGCGAGCGTTTGCGCGGCGCAGGTCGCACCGCAGGCGAGCGCGCGAATGAAGTCTTCGACGGCGCGAAGAAACATTATGAACGTGCGACGCGCGCTTACAGCGTCGGCGCGGGCGTGACGCGTGCCACCACCGCCGCGAGCGCGGGACTGTTCAAAGCCTACGACTGGGCGCGCGCCAATCCGAAACAGGCCGTGATGGTGTCGCTCTCGATTGCGGGTGGACTCGGCGCGGGCGCAGTCTTCCCGCGTCTCGACGGCGTGCTCATCGGCGCGCACCCGCACTGGTTCACACACTCGGCGCTGCCCGTCTGGGCGCTCCGGCGCGCGGGCGCGAAGTTCGACAGCTACCTCGGCGAGCGCGAACGTCTCATCGCCGAAGGCCGGCTGACGGAGGCCGAACGCAAGCGCGCGGAGTTTGAACGCTCAATCGTGCGCTATGTCGGCGCGCCCTTGCTCGGCGCATTCAGTTGCGCGGCGGGCGTCGCCATCTGCGCACAGATTCTCCAGCCCGGCAACATCGTCGGCGCGCCCATCAGTTGGATTCTCGGCGGCAACCCCGTGCTCGAAGGCATCTGGCTATTCGGCAACGGCGTGATCTGTTTCCAGCAGGGCTACAAGTTTTTTATGATCGCTCTCAAAGATCAACAGGACGTGGCGCGCATCGTGCGAGAAATCAGGGGACTACTGCCTGCGGCGGCAACGGCGTAACCGTCCCGGCGCACACGGCGCAGGCGCGAAAGTAGACCGGCCTTATAACTTCCAAATCCACAAGAAGCCGCCCCGCGCTAATCGGGGCGGCTTTCTCTTTCCAACAGGAGTTTCGTTTCGCTCGACCGTCTTCACTTTTGGAAACGCCATACGCTGACAGTCTTGTCTTCGCTGGCAGAGGCAAACCACGACCCGTCGGAACTGAATGCTACCGAAAATACGTCGTTTGAATGTTGAGCAAACGTCTGCATCAAATTGCCGTCCTCAACTTTCCACAGCCTCACCGTCACACTTTTATTTGCATCGGAAGCGCCGAAAAAATTCTGTCGCAGTTCTCCGAGCGTACTCTTATCTCTGCCGCCGCTCAGTATCCATTTGCCGTCGGGACTGAACGCGACGGAATAAATGTGCTCGGAATCGCCTCCGAAAGAACGCAGCAGCTTCCCGTCGTTAACATTCCAGAGCCGGACGGTCGAATCGTCGCTGCCGCTCGCCAGGTATTGCCCGTCTCTACTAAAGGCGACGCTCAAAACCGCCTCCGAATGGCCGGTCAGTGTTTTGATAAGTGTGCCGTCGCTTAGATTCCAGATAATGATCTTCTCGTCGAAACTTCCGCTCGCCAGTTTGCCGCCGTCGGGACTAAACGCGACCGACCAGATGTTAAGAGCATGTCCTTCGAGAGTTCTGAGCAACTTACCCTCGCCCGCGTCCCACAACCTGATACGGGTGTCTTCGCCGCCGCTCGCGATAGTCTTCCCGTCAGGGCTGAAGGCGACCGACCAGACGGTTTTTGCATGGCCGGATAAGGTTTTCAGAAGCGCGCCGTCGGCCACGCGCCACAGCCTGACGTTTGAATCGTAACAAGTCGTCGCGAGATAATTTCCGTCCGGGCTGAACGCCAGAGCCGTGACGCCCGCCGGGTGTTCGAGCGTGCGAATTGTTTGACCATCACTCTTTCGCCAGATTTTAACCGCGCCGTCTATGCCCCCACTCGCGAGCACTTCACCGGCAGGGCTGAATTGAACCTCCCAAAGCCGCTCCGTATGTCCCGCGAATGTGAGGTGATGTCCGGCAATTCCGCTGTCAACTATGACGGGCTTTTTCCATGCTTGAAAATAAAGAACGCCGACGACCGGCAACAACAGTAAAGTCGCTATTACAGGTAAAATTCTTTTCCCCGTTCCCCGTCGTTTCATCTCAGCTTGCATAAACATTTCTTCCGCTAAAACATTCTTCGCGAATCGAATTCCTGATTCGAGTAATTAACTAACGTATGCAAGCTAATTCCATTAACAATTTGATCGGCGCGCTAAACAGACGCGGCGTGCGCCTGTGCAGGCCGGGCGCGGCTATGGCTTAAGAGATGGTGATGGGGAACAGGACGAAGGAGAGCAGGAAGACTGCGAGCGTGGCGAGCGCGACGAAGATGCGCGCGCGTCCGAGCGTTTGGCGTTCGTCTTCGGCGCGCGGGTGCGGGACGCGGAGCATGACGAAGAGCAGGAGCGCGTAGAGGAAGCCGCCGGGCGAGTTATGCCAGTGCCAGCCGAGCACGGCGAGGAGCGCCATCGAGACGAAGGCCGCGCGACCGACCCACTTGTGCGTGCGCGCGCCGAAGACGGCGAAGACGCCGTGCCCGCCGTCGAGTTGGCCGACGGGCAGCAGATTCAAACTCGTCACGAGCAGGCCGATCCACGCGGCGAAGTAGAAAGGGTTGGGCGCGATGTTCGTGAGGTTGATGCCGAGCGCCTGCGCGAACAGGCGCAGGAGCAGCGGGTCGTTGAAGGTGATGAATTCGCCGGTGGGCGGCGGGGCGGGCTGCGACGTGAGCAGCGCGGCGACGGCGACGGGGATGATGACGACGAAGCCCGCGAGCGGCCCGGCGACGCCGATGTCAAACAGCGCGCGGCGGGTCGGGAGAGGGGATTTGATCTTGATAAAAGCGCCGAACGTGCCGGCGAGAAAAAGCGGCGGCGCGGGGATGAAATAGGGCAGCGTCGCCGCCACGCCGTAGCGGCGGCAGGCGATGTAGTGACCGGCCTCGTGCGCGAGCAGGATCGAGAGCAGCGCGGCGGCGAACGTCACGCCCTCGGCGATGAGTTCGGGGTGCGCGAAGGCTTGACGCAGCAACTCGCGGACGGAGAGAAAGTAGTAAGCCGGGATATAAGCGAAGTAGCCGAAGAAGCCTGTGGGCGCGGCGAGGTCGGGTTCGATTCCGGGAAGATTCGCCGCCGACGTAGCCTGCATGATGCCTGCGAGCGTGGCGGTGAGCGCGGTCAACAAAAAGAGCGCGGCATGGCGCGCCCACTCGCGCATCGTCGGTCGCGCGGCTCGCGGTCGAACCCAGTGTGCGTGTCGATCAACTAAAGGCGGGAGCGGATGAAGCGTCTCGGACATGATTCAAGTGACGAATGACGGGTGACGAGTTGGGAGAAGGTGATCGTAAACAGTGAATCGTGAACGGAAAGAAAAGGGATTTGAGCTGTTCACGAATGATGATTCACGATTCACTGTTTTTATCTCGTCAGTTGTCACTCGTCGCTTGTCCCGGTTGTCTCGGGCACGTCGGTGTCGTGTCCGGCGTCGTCTTCGGTGTCGAAGCCGTGCGCCTGAAGTTCCTTGCCGGGCTTGAAGCGGATGGTTTTGCCGGTCGGGATGGCGACCTCTTCGCCGGTGCGCGGGTTGCGTCCCACGCCGCGCTTGCGCGGTTTGACGACGAAGACGCCGAAGCCGCGCAGTTCTATGCGTTCGCCGCGCGCGAGCGCCTCCTTCATCGAATGAAAGAGCGCGTCCACGGCCTGCTCGGCTTTCATCTTCGGCACGCCCGTGCGATCCGCGACGCGGTTGACGATGTCGAGTTTAATCACGCTTGGTTAGCCTCCGTTGGGGTCTGTCGGGCGCAGACCTTTGGTCTGTAAAGTATAGACGCCGTTCGATAAACGATAATAGAGACGCGCCTTGAACGCTGTCAAGCAATCGCCCGTCGCGCCCCCGTGCGTCCTCGCGTTGACAAAGCGCGCGGCGCGCGGCTAACCTCGAAACACGCGACATTCGAGGGGTGAGAAACGGCAGCGACGAATAACGAAGAAGGCTATGTTCAAGCGTAAGGGCGCGCACGCGCCGCAGTTCGGCGACATCGGCGTCGAGGACGACCGCGACATCGAAGTGCAGCGGCTCGATCAGGAGTCGCGCAGGCACTTCTGGTCGGAAGCGCGCCTGCTGTTTCGCGATCTCGTCTTCGCGCTTCTGGTCGCCGCGCTCTTCGTCGTCTTCGTCGTGCAGCCCGTCAAGGTCGAAGGCACTTCGATGCTGCCGCGCCTGCACGACGGCGAGCGCATCTTCGTCAACAAACTCGTCTATTACCACTGGCCGAAACTCGACCGGGGCGACATCGTCGTCTTCTGGTTTCCGGACGACCCGGACAAGAGCTACATCAAGCGCGTCATCGGTTTGCCGGGCGAGGTGGTGGAAGTGCGCGGCGGGCGCATCCAGATCAACGGGCAGGATTTGAACGAGCCTTATCTCGACCCGCAACTCAACGTCGGGCGCATGTCTCTGCCCGCCACGCTCGTCAAGCCGCATTACTATTTCGTGATGGGCGACAACCGCGACAATTCCAGCGATTCGCGCATCTGGGGGCAGGTGCCCGAAAAATACATTTACGGCAAGGCGCTTTTGCGCTACTGGCCGCTCTCGGATGCCACCTTCATCCGCCACGAAACCGACTACGCGCTCACCGCGCCGAGCATCTCGCCGACGCCCTTCGTCGAGCCGTTGGAGGACGAGGAAAGTGAGCCGTAAAGTTGCCCTTTGTCAGTAGTCCGTTGTCCGTCGCATGTGATCAAGAAGATGAGTGTCATAGCTTAAATTTAAGACGGGGAAGCACAAAACAACTGACAACTGACAACTGACAACTGACGAAGTTTTTATGCTCGACTGGTTAAAGCCGCTTTTGATGATGTTCTACGCGCCGGTGCGCGCGATGGGCTTGGTGCGCGACCGCGCGCCGCTCGGCATTGCCGCGCTCGTCGCGTTGGCGGCTCACGCCGGCTACGGATTTTATACGTCGTGGCCGGGGTCGGCCAGCGCGAGCGGCGTGCGCGACGTGCTCCTGCTCTCGGTGTGGTCGCTGCTGTGCGTGGCGCTGTTTTTCGTCCCGCTCACGATTCTCGTCGCCAACCTGTTCGAGCGCCGCGCGAGTTTCGGGATGGTGGTTCAGCAGGAGTATGCCGCGCTCGCCTCCGGGATGTTGTACTCGTGGGCGGCGGCGAGTCTGGCTGCCCTGCCGCTCGCGTTGCTGTCGCGCGCGACAGGTCTGGAGGCGCAGGCACTGGAGGCCGCAGCGCGTGTGCCGGAGTTGAAAGCGCAGATGCCGCCGCTCGGTGAGGAGGCCGACCCGCGCGTCGTCCAGCAGGCATTCGCCATGATGGCCGTGATGCTGCTCTCGCTCTTTCTCAGCCCGCTCCCGCTTTTTCTCGGGTGGGCGGTGGTGGCGGTGCGCGAAGTCTTTCGCATCTCGTGGCTGCGTTCGGTGCTGGTTGTGCTGTTGGGCGGCATCCTGACGGTTCCGGCGATGTTCCTGATGCTCGGGCTGTTCAGCACCGTCTTCGCCTCTCCGTTCCTGCTGCTGCTGATGTTTTTCCTGCTGCGCGGCTACTTCTCCGAAGTGCGGCGCACGCAGCGTGCGCGCGCCTCGTTTCGGCAGAACCTCGAAGCCGCCACGCTCAACCCGGCGGACGCCTCCGCACACTACAACCTCGGCCTCATACACCTGCAACGCAAGGAACTCGACGAGGCCAAAGAGCGTTTCGCGCGCGCCGTCGAAATTGACGCCGACGAAGTGGACGCGCATTTCCAACTCGGTCGCATCCACCGTATGCAGAACGATCTGGCGGGCGCGATCAGTCGCTTCGAGCAGGTCGTCTCGCGCGACGACGCGCATTCGCAGCACGAAGTCTGGCGCGAGATCGGCGCCACCTATCTCGCCGCCGCGCAGTATGCCGACGCTTACGACGCGCTCGCGCGCTTCCTCGAACGCCGCCAGAGCGACCCGGAAGGTCTCTACCTGATGGGGCGCGCCCTCTCCGGCATGGGGCGCACGCGCGAGGCCGCAGACTCCATGCGCGCCTGCATCGAAGCCGTCAAGACCGCGCCCGCTTACAAGTATCGCGCCGAAAAACGCTGGCTCAACGAGGCGCAGCAGTTCCTGCGAACTCAGGCTTAAAAGCGGCGTTTGTATTCTCAACCTTTTATGAAAAGCATCTCCGTCATGCGCCGGCTCCTGATCCTCACAACCTGCTTCTACGCGCTTGGCCAGATCCTGACGTTTGGACAACAGCCCGCTTGTGCCGAGTTCCAGCGGGACATGAAGGCGACGTACGACTTTAAGCCCGCACTTTTGAAGACGGAGGCCGAGAGCGATACTAAGTCTGCGGCGATGGATCGCTTCTGGAATGCAGTCAAGGCGAAGCCTGCCGAGTTGTTGCCGTGCCTGCGTGCCGCGCTCGCCGACCCGCAGTCCGACCCCTGGTTCCGTTTCGACGGCAGCAACCTGCTCGTCTCGCTCGACCCGTCTCCGGCCTCGAAAGCAGAGCAAGTTCGCCAGTACACGACGGTTGACCTCTCCGACGTGAACCTCGAAGTGTGGGTTTCGACGCTCGCGCGACGCGGCGCGGAAGGCTTCGACGTGTCAGAGGCGGGCGCGCGTTGGCTCGCCTACCCGAAGGCGAAATACTACCTGCCGCAGCACGGCGCGCAAGAGGTTGACCGGTTTCTTGGCGCGCTCTTCATCTTCGGCAGCATGGACGAGACGCAGGCGACACCCGCCCTCCTGAAGCTCGCAGGCTCGGCGGATCACCCCGGACGCGAGAACGCGATCTCCCTGTTGCTCATGCAGGCCACGCCCGAAGCCGTTCGCGGCCTGAAGGCCGTCAACCTTGCCGGACTGCCGCAGGGCGCGCAGGCCGCGTTGCGCCAGCATCTCGAACGGCCTATAACGATCAAGCCGCGCGAGAAGCCGAAGACGAGCCGCGCGCAATTCCTGAAGGCTTTTGAAGACGCGGCGAAGGGCAACTGGAAATACTTCGCGGAACTGGTAAATGAAGTGCCCGACGGCGAGCGTGACGCGGTGGCCGTGCTGAAACCGGAGGACATGCCGCTCGTGCGAAGGGTGCGCCGGATGAGAATAGCTCACGCGAACCCGCACGCCGCCCAGTATTACGTGAGCTTTACACAGATTCTGATGACGATGATCGGGAAACCGGAGATAACGAAATAGGATGAGTGAACACAAGCCAGCAATTCTTGCCCTTGAAGACGGACGGACGTTTCGCGGTCGCTCGTGGGGCGCGGAGGGTGAGGTGTGCGGCGAGATGGTCTTCAACACTTCGATGTCCGGCTATCAGGAGGTGTTGACCGACCCGTCCTACGCAGGACAGATCGTGTGCATGACTTACCCGCTCATCGGCAACTACGGCGTGAACGCACGGGACGCGGAATCGAGCCGCCCTTGGGTGGAAGGCTTCGTCGTGCGCGAAGCGAGCCGCACCATGTCCAACTGGCGCGCCGAAGAGACGCTCGACGCTTACCTGAAGCGCTGGCGGATCGTCGCGATTGATCACATAGACACGCGCGCGCTCGTCCGCCACATACGCGACAGGGGCGCGATGCGCGCGTGCCTGTCAACGGTAGACCTGGACGCGGAGAGCTTAGTCGCGCGTGCGCTCGCCTCCGAGGCGATGGAGAACCGGGAACTGGCGAGCGTCGTCACGACGAAGGATGCTTACACCGTAGCGGCGGAGGGCGCTGAGGAGCGTTTCCACGTCGTCTGCTACGACTTCGGCGTGAAGATGAACAGTTTGCGCGAGTTCGCGCGGCTCGGCTGCCGCCTGACGGTGGTGCCTGCTTCGATGCCCGCCTCGGAGGTGCTGGCCTTGAAGCCCGACGGGATTTTTCTCTCGAACGGGCCGGGCGATCCGGCCTCGATGACGAAAGTGGTGGAAGAGATCGCGCGCGTCGCCGCCTCAGGCGTGCCGACGTTCGGCATCTGCTTCGGCCACCAACTCCTGGGGCGCGCCTTCGGCGGCTCGACTTACAAGTTGCGCTTCGGACATCGCGGCGGCAACCAGCCGGTGCGCGAAGAGGCGACGGGCACCATCGAGATCACTTCGCACAATCACGGCTTCGCCGTCGAGGCCGGCACGCTCCCGGCCGAAGTGGAAGTCACGCACATCAACCTCAACGACAACTGCGTCGAAGGGATGCGCCACACACGCCTCCCTGTCTTCTCCGTCCAGTACCACCCCGAAGCCGCGCCCGGCCCCCACGACGCCGCGCACCACTTCCTGCGCTTCATCGAGTTGATGGAACAGACGGCGAGCAAAAACTGAGCGCGCCCGCTTAACCTTCGGCTACGGCAAAAGCATTCAACGCAGAGAGTCGCAGAGAGAGAGAGTCGCAGAGTGGGCGCACAGAGAGTTGAGTTGAATCTTCTCGGTGCGCCCACTCTGCATCCTTTGCGCCTCCGCGTTGAATGCCTTGAGGCGCAGTTAACTTTAGCTCTGCAATTTTGGCTTTGGGGTCGCGGGAGCAACGGGAGTCGGGGTGGCCGGTGGCGAGGGGGGCGCGGCGGCGGCTTCGTCGGGTTTGAGGAAGCTGGCGACGATGCCTTCATCCTTGCCGCGATGTTCGAGCCAGTGGCGGTAGCCGACGGAGATGATGGCGATGACGGGGATGGCGAGAAAGATGCCGGCGACGCCCGCCAGTTCCGCGCCGCACAGGATGGCGAGGATGACGGCGAGCGGGTGCAGGTGTATGCCCTGACCGATGATGCGCGGGTAGGTCACGTAGTCGTGGACGACGCGCAGGACGGCGAGGAAGATGAAGACGACGAGCGCCTGCGACGGCGAGTGGAAACTCGAAACCGCGACGGCCAGCACGAAGATGACGAGCGGCCCGGCGAGCGGGATGAACTCCAGAAACCCCGCGAGGATGCCGAGCACAAGCGCGTAAGGCACGCCGATCAGCATGAAACCGGCGGTGCAGATGACGCCGATCAGGAGGCACGCGATGAGTTGCGCGCGGATGTAGGCGGCGAGCGTGCTGTTGACATCCTGAAACAGTTCGTCGCCGCGCCAGCGCATGCGCCCGCGCGGGAGCATCTGCAAGGCGGCGCGGCGAAAGCTGTCCGCGTCCTTGAGCAGGAAGAAGGCGAGGATGGGGATCAGGATCAGCCACGGGGCGTAGCCGAGCGCGAAAGTCGCTGTGGTGACGGCAGTGCTTTGCAGGTACGCGCCGACCGTGTGGATCGTCTCCGAGACGGTTTCCTTGACGGATTCGCGCGCGGGCGAGGGGATGCGCTGGTAGAACCGCTCCAACTTTTGCGTGCTGTCGGAGAGGGTTTTCGAGTAAGTCGGCGCTTGCCGCCCGATCTCCGTCAACTGTTCGCCCACCTGCGGGAGCAGGATATAGACGGCGAGGCCGAGTCCGCCGAAGATGGCTAGATAGACTATGCCGATGGCGAGCGTGCGCGGGATGAAATGCTTGCGCTCGCGCCCGCGCAACCAGATCGGGTGGTGCACGAATTCCACGAGCGGCGCGATCAGGTAGGCGAAAAAGATCGAGAGCACGAGCAGGAGGATGACGCCTTCCAGCATGTACAGCGCCCAGATGACCGCCGCCACCCCGAGCACGATCAAGATCAGACGCAGCACCGCGCGCGTCTGCGGCCACGAAGCTTCCGCCGCCGCGACCGCCGCCGTCTCCGCGACTTCCTCCACCTCTTTTTTGTGTTCGCTCTTTCGCTCGGCCATAAAATTTAACGATGAAGTAGGAAAGATGAACGATGAACTGAAAACAACAGGCTTTCCGTTCATCGTTCATCTTTCCTACTTCATCGTTTCCCCTTAATCGTCTTCAATGTCGTACTCGTAATGTTGCAGGTGCGGGGCGGAAGGCTCCCAGACGAGGCCGCGCCATTCGTCGCTGGCGTTCATTAATTGGAGCGCGGCGAGCGGTTGCGCCGGGTTGCGCTCGATGCGCAAGACTTCCGCCACCGCCGACACCTTCGGCGCGCCCTCGCGCATCACGGCGATCTGCACGCGGCTGCCCACGTCCGGCAGCGTCTCCAGATGCACGAGCGCGCCCATCGGCCCCACGTTCTTCGTCTGCCCTTCGACGACAACATGCTCGCCCGACGCGCCGTCATCCCACTCGGCGCGCACCGGCAAACTGATCACATACCGCGGCCCCGTCCGCTGCTCGGTCGTGTGGTGTTGAGACATAAATAAAACCAACGCGGGACGATGAAGGCAGAATGATGAAGCGGAAGCAACTGCTTTCCGTTCATCGTTCCGCGTT
>DASQDV010000034.1:0-6407 GCA_035633995.1 Pyrinomonadaceae bacterium
ATAGGTGCTCTGCGGCGCGATGGCGTTCGTGCCCGTGCGGAACAACTGCGAGCCGAGGATGCGGATTTCGGGCACGCCCTCGGTCGCCGGATCGATCTCGTTCGAGAAGTCGCTGATGTTGACGACGAAGTTGTTCGTCACGGTCGGGCTGAAGGTGTGCGTCGTGCCGATGACGACGTTGTGCGAGCGATTCGACACGAGTTGATTGTTCGACTCGAAGATGCGCGAGGCGCTGGAGCGCGGCACGATGCCGGAGCCGGGCGCGAACGGCACATCCTGGAAGTTGTCGTTGAACGAGTAGCGCGTGTAGATGTTCGTCTTGTTGCTGACGATCCAGTCGATCTTCGCCGTGAACAGCTTTTCATCGAACGGGTTCGCGGTGAAGCCGGCGAAGGACGGTGCTTCGGTCGGGTTGTGCAGCGCCGAGCCGTCCTGATTGTTTCCTTCATAGTTCATGAAGAAGAACAGCTTGTCGCGCTTGATGGGGCCGCCGAGCGTCGCGCCGTACTGCTGGCGGTCGAAGGGGATTCTCGTGGCCTGCGCGAGGGTCGGAATGCCGTTCGCCGCGTCGAGCCGCGAGAGCGAAGGGAAGGCCGACCACTTATCGTCGCGCGCGTAGATGTAGGCGTTGCCGTGAAAATCGTTCGAGCCGGACTTCGAGATGACGTTGACGGAGCCGGTCGAGGATGCGCCGGTCGAAAGGTCGTAGTTGGAGATGCCGAGCTGGAACTCCTGCACGATCTCCTGCGAGAAGTTCTGCACGGTCGTGCCGACGACGTTGTCCACAACCGAGCCGCCGTCGACGGCGATCTGCGTGGAGCGTCCGGCCTGACCGGCGATGGAGATGCCCGTGTAGTTGGCCTTGGTCGGGTCGAAGCTGCCGCCTTCGACCTTTTCGACGCCGGGTTGGAGTTGCGCCAGATCGAGGAAGTTGCGACCGTTCAAAGGCAGGTTCTGAATCTGCACTGTGCCGACGACGCCGGAGACGGTGTTATCAACGCGGTCGATCTGCGCCTCGCTGCTGCCCGTGATCGTGACTTCTTCGTTTGCGCCGCCGATCTCCAACTGCGCGTCAATCGCGGCGTTCTGCCCGACGGCCACCTGCACGTCTTTGAAGACTGTCTTCTTAAAGTTCGCGCCCGTGACGGTAACTTCGTAGTTGCCGGGCGGGAGCTGGCGGATGCTGTAGCGCCCGTCGTCGCTCGTCGTCACGGTGCGGGTCTGGTTAGTGTCGATGTTGCGCGCGGTGACGGTCGCGTTGACGACGATAGCGTTCTGCGGATCGGTCACAGTGCCTTCGATTGCGCCGGTCGGCTCTTGCGCCGCGACTGCGGCGGAGAGCGAGAGCACAATCATAGCCAGCGAGAGGAAGCTTGCCAGCCGTTTTTTAAACGTGTTCTTCATTGGATTTTGAAACTCCTTTGTGGATGGCTCATGCGTGGCTGTGTTCGCTATGTGAAAAGCGTCCCTTGTGTTTCAAGGCGCGCAAGGCGTCCGGCGAGGAAGGTGGCTTGGGGGGTCGGGTTATGAACTGGCGCTGCCATTTCTCTGGTGCAGCCGCGTTCGAGGAATCGCTCTCCGTTTCGAATGAGAACTCTTTCCCGTAACACGCCGCTGGAGAAAACTCCGGCGACGATAAATCCGCCGCACTTCCCCGACTTGCTCCCAGCCCCGCGCTCGTTCCAGAACCGAATTTCACTGAACACTTCTTAGAGAGACCTGCCGACTACTAACGCAAACTACATTCCAACCGCAACGCACTGCGCCGACGGCAAACTTAATCCTTTATTTAATTACATTTATAAAGACGGGCGGGCAGGCGCGCGGGCGGCGCGGCGAGGCGCAGATGATTGTGTTTCTGAATTTTCTACGAAATTTTGAAGAGTGGAGGGGATTGCCGCCGGAGCGCTTTTGCCGTGCGTTAGAACATGAAGCCGGGTAGATGCCGCTTGCGCGTCGCCGGCTTCACGCCTCTACGCCGCGTTGCCCGAAGAATTGTTTGAGCGCCGGGTACACGTCTTCGCGCTCGTCTATGCGCACGCCGACAAATCGTTCCTTGCGGTGCAGACGATCCTTGAAGATCGACAATAGCGCGCCCGACGAACGACGATAACCGGACGTGCCTTCCTCGCCGATCTCGCCGTAGCCGAACAAATTGCACGTCTGGATCAACTCGTCGGCCAGACGCACGGCCTCCTCGTTGTCCGAGTAATAGTTGTCGCCGTCGGAGAAGTGAAACGGGTAGACGTTCCAGTCGCGCGGGTTGTAACGCGAACGGATAATTTCGAGCGCCAGTTGGTAAGCCGACGAGACGACCGTGCCGCCCGATTCGCCTTGCGTGAAAAATTGTTCTTCCGAGACTTCCTTCGCCTCCGTGTGATGCGAGATGAAGACGATCTCCACGTTGTCGTACTTCGTCCGCAGGAAACGCACCATCCAGAAGAAGAACGAGCGCGCGATATACTTCTTAAACTCGCCCATCGAACCCGAAACGTCCATCAACGCGAGCACGACGGCGTTTGACTCGTAGCGGTGATCTTCTTCCCAGCTTTTGAAACGCAAGTCCTCTTTCTTGACGTTGCCAAAGCGCGCGCCTTTCGCCTCGCGCGCGTTGCGTTTGATGTTTTCGAGGATCAAACGCCGCTTGTCGAGATTCGCCATCACGCCCGTGCGCCGGATTTCGTTGAAGCGCGTGGTCTTGGCGGGCACGGCCTTCTTCGCCTTCTCTTCGAGGAAAGGCAGTTGGAGGTCTTCGAAGATGAGCGCGGCGAGTTCGTCTATGTTGACTTCGGCCTCGTAGTATTCCGCGCCCGTGTCCTGCCCGGCGGGGCCGCTGCCCGACCCCGAACCCTGTCCCTGCCCCTGCTCGCGCGCGAGCACGTCGCCCACGCGCGTGCGCCCGTCGCCCTGCCCGACGTGCTTGCGCTTGCGGTGGTCGAAGCGAAACTTGTACTCGTCAAGCGAGCGGATGGGAACTTTCACGCTGCGCTTACCGTCGGACAAAATGATCGCCTCGTTCGAGACGATGGAGCCGAGGTTTTTGCGTATGGCGTCGCGGACGCGATCCTTGTGGCGCTCCTGATCGATGATGCCCTTGCGCTGTAGAGACCAATCGTTGCGCTGAACAGACATGGCTTGCAAACTCCTCTCGCGCCTTCTCTCAGGCGGCGACCGTCTCCCCGTTCCGGCAAAACTCCGCGACGAGCGCGGCAAACTCAACGGGGCGTTCTTCCTGCGGCAGGTGGCCGCAGTTGGGGAAGACGAACAGACGCGAATCTTTTATCAATTTGTGCAAACGCTCGCCGTGACGCAAAGGCACGGCGTCGTCCTCTGCTCCCCAGACGAGCAGCGTGGGCTGGCGAATGTGTTCTGCCTCGCGCTCGATGCGCGTCGCGCTCCAACTGCGAATCGTGCACAGTATGGCGCGGTGCGTGGCGGCGGCGCGCAAGGGGAGGCGATGGGCGGCAACGCGCATGTCGCTCAACAGGTGGCCGTTTTGCGCCGCGTAAGTCGTCCGCAGGCGTTGCTTCACGAACTGCCGCACATCCAAAAGCACCGGCGCGACGAGTTCGCCCACGAACGGCGTTGCCGCAAAGCGCAGAAGCGGTCGCCTCACGATCTCGTCGTTCGACACCGCGCCGACCAGCACGAGCCGTTCGACGCGCTCCGCGTAATCCAGCGCGCACACCGCCGAGATCGCGCCGCCGTAAGAACTGCCCACGAGCGTCGCGCGCTCGATGCCGAGCGCGTCCATCAACCCGACGATCATGCGCGCCTGCGTCTCAATCTTGTAGTGGCCTTCGTGCGGCTTGCCCGAAAAGCCGAACCCGATGAGATCAGGCGCGACGACGCGAAAACCCGCCTCCGCCAGAGGCACAAGCGCCTCGTTCCACACGAAGTTCGACGCGCAAAAGCCGTGAATCAACAGCAACGTCGGCGCACCCACCGCGCCCGCCTCCTGATAATGCACGCGCACGCCCTCTATCTCCACAAAGCGCGACTTTTCCGCATGATGCAGACGCTCCCGGTGCTCGCCCCACTCCACGTCGCGCGGGCGCGTCAACAACTTCAAAGCCAGCGCCCCGCCCGCCGCCGCCGTCGCCCCGCCGATCCAGTAACGTTTCTTCATCGTCATTGTTCCGTATTGCCTTTACCGCCGTTGCGCTTCTCACTGATGATCTGCTCCACGACATTAATCAGAGTGTTGAGCCGCTCATCGGTCTCGGCCATTTGTTTGTCAGTCCGTGCTTGCACCGCCGCCTGCGCCGCAGTTGCCGCCGCCTGCGCTTCGGCCAGCGTTTTGATTTCCCCCTCGTGGATTTCGGCTATTGCGAGCAGCGAACGGATACCATCTTCCGTGCGTCCCCACCTCCGCTCCCATTTCTCATCGGCCTCGGCCTGTGCCTCGCGCATTTGTTGCATGTCAGCGGAGAACTGAGCCTGCTGCTGAACGATAAAATCCATTTTGTGCTGCGTCTCTTCCGTCCTGCTCCGCGACTCATCATCGTTCTTATTAACACGCTCACTCAACTTCTCAAGCAGGTGAAGCATACGGAGTTCGGGCGAGTGCATGTGTTGCCCTGCTTCGTCCGGTATTGCATTTTCCGTACGCCGCTTTTCCGGATAATCTTCTTCGTCGCTCATCGCTTCGAGTTCCTTTCACCATTCCCATAAGGTCAGACGCCCGCACCTTGAGAGCAAAAGGGCGGGCGTCTTCGCTGTCACTCGTCTCTACTGCGGCGCTCTGCCCCGTTCAACGCGAGAGCAGCGTGCCGACGTAGGTTAAGAGTTCGTTGGCGCAGACCGGACAGTAGCCGTGGTCTTTGACGAGACGATCCACGACTTCGTTGATGCGGCGCAGTTGGTCGGGGTCGGGCGTTCTGGAAGAGGTCGTGATCTTCACCACGTCTTTGAGGTCTGCGAAAATCTTCTTTTCGATGGCCTCTTTGAGGCGCTCGTGCGAGGTGTACTCGAACTGCTTGCCCTTGCGGCTGAAGGAGGAGATGCGGATCAGTATCTCCTGCCGGAAGGTGTTCTTCGCGTTGTCGGAGACGCCGATCTGTTCTTCGATGGAGCGCATGAGTCCCTCGTCCGGTTCCATCTCCTCTTCGGTGATCGGGTCTTTGATGCGTTCCTTGTTGCAGTAGGCTTCGACGTTGTCGAGATAGTTGTTGCAGATGGTGCGCGCCATCTCCTCGAACGAGTAGACGAAGGCGCGCTGCACTTCGATCTTCGCCAGTTCGTCGTACTCCTTGCGCGCCGCCGAGATTAAATTGAGGTAGCGTTCGCGCTGCTCGGAGTTGATGCCGGTGTGCTGCTCGAAGCCGTCTTTGATGGCGCGCAGCGCGTCAATCGGGTTGATACAGGTGACGCCGTCGCGCACGAGCGCGCCCGACAGGCGGTTGATGATGTAACGCGGAGAGATGCCGTCCATGCCTTCGCGCGAAGTATCCTCTTTCAGTTCGCGCACGTCCTTCGACTTGTAGCCTTCGACATCCTCGCCGTCGTAGAGTTTCATCTTCTTGACGAGATCGACGTTGGCGCGCTTCGGCTCTTCCAGACGCGTCATCACGGCGAACATCGCCGCGACGCGCAGTGTGTTCGGCGCGATGTGGACGTTGCGCAAAACTTCCGACTGGTTCAGCAGTTTCCCGTAGATGCGCTCCTCCTGCGAGACGCGCAAATTGTAGGGCACGCGCACGAGGATGATGCGATCCTGGAGCGCCTCGCTTTTACGGTTGCCCGCGAAACTTATGTACTCGTTTTCGTTCGTGTGCGAGAGGATCACTTCGTCGGCGTAGAGCATGGCGAAGCGCCCGGTCTTGATGTTCTGTTCCTGCGAGAGCGTCAAAAGCGAGTAGAGAAACTTCTCGTCAACTTTGAGCATCTCGATGAACTCCATCACGCCCCGGTTGGCGATGTTGAGTTCGCCGTCGAAGCGATAGGCGCGCGGGTCTGATTCGACGCCGACTTCGCCGATGGTCGAGAGATCAATCGAGCCGGTGAGTTCCGTGATGTCCTGCGATTTCGGATCGGAGGGCGCAAACGTGCCGATGCCGACGCGTTCTTTCTCGGAGAACAGGATGCGCTGCACGCGCACGTCTTCGTGGCGGCCATGATAGGTGTGTTCGAGCGCGTAGCGGCATTGCGGGCAGAGGTCGCCTTCGATGTAGATGCCGTAGTGCTTCTCGATCTCGGCGCGCAGTTCGTGCGGGATGAGGTGTAGAGGCTCCTCGTGCATCGGGCAGTCTTTGATCGCGTAAACCGCGCCCGCGTCCGTGCGCGTGTAGTCTTCGAGGCCGCGCTTGAGCATCGTGACGATGGTTGACTTGCCGCCGCCGACAGGCCCCATCAAGAGCAGGATGCGCTTGCGGACTTCGAGGCGCTGCGCCGCCGACTTGAAATAT
>DASQDV010000035.1:0-1999 GCA_035633995.1 Pyrinomonadaceae bacterium
TCGTCTTCGCCCACCTCCGTGATGACCGCGCTCAGGAACGGCACGGCATACGCCTCCGGACTGAGGAAGGCAGACTTGAACGCGCGCCGCATCTTCTGTTCGGAGGTCTTCGGTGTGAACGTCGCCGCCGCGCCCGTCTGCTGAACGCCGGAGAGAGCGGAGTCGGCAAAGAGTTTCGACGAGACGCGGGTGCTCGCGTCGAAAGTTAAAGAGCGCGCCGCCGCGATGTTCAAGTCGCGCGGAGAAGTTAAATTGGCTGTCTGAGACGCGAAAGCCACAACCTTGCTCGCGTCGCGTTGTTCGACGCCCGCGCTCTCCGGTGTAGCTGCGGTGGGCGACTGTTCACACGTCTCGTCTTTCGTCAACGCTTTTTCCGCAGGCGTTTCCGTCTTTTGCGTCTGGGGCGGCGGCGCGGTTTGAGGCTCCTGAGAGAAGGCGTGTTGAGTGATCGCCAGTGCGAGGACGAACTGTATAAAAACTGCTGGCAGGAATGCACGGGTACGTAGATTTGTCATCGGGTTTCTCCTTGTTATACGGACGCCGCAACTGATCGCTTTGTGTTATTAAGCGCCGGGGTTAATACGTCGCGGCTTGGCGAGCGTATGCTACCCGCCGGAGGCCATACATTTCAAGCAATCTTTTTTCCCGCGCGCGATCTACTCATAATGAGTCCACATACGAAGTACTTTAACGATCTGCTGGTCGTCCAATATTTGGTAAACAAGATTCACGCCGCGCCCTTTTTGTTCGCGCGCGGCGCCGTCGTTTTTCCGTTGCGCGGCGGCTTGTGGCCGTTCGGCGCGTGGCTGCCCAGCAGAGCTTTGAGGGCTTGGCCGGTGTGAGATTTTTTGACGCGTGCGACTTCTTCGGGCGTGCCGCAGGCGACGACGCGACCGCCGCCCGCGCCGCCTTCGGGGCCGAGGTCGATCACGAAGTCGGCGCTCTTGATCACGTCGAGGTTGTGTTCGATGACCAGAACGGTGTTGCCGAGAGAGACGAGGCGTTGGAGCACGTCGAGCAGTTTGTGCACGTCGGCGAAGTGGAGGCCGGTCGTCGGCTCGTCGAGGATGTAGATGGTGCGGCCGGTGGCGCGTTTCGAGAGTTCTTTGGCGAGTTTGATGCGCTGCGCTTCGCCGCCCGAAAGCGTGGTCGAAGACTGGCCGAGTTTGATGTAGCCGAGGCCGACATCGAGCAGCGTCTGAATCTTCTGTTTGATCTGCGGGATGTTTTCGAGAATCGGCAGAGCCTCTTCGACGGTCGTGTCGAGCAGTTCCGCGATTGATTTGCCCTTGTACTTGACCGAGAGCGTTTCGCGGTTGTAGCGCGCACCGCGACAGACATCGCAGAGCACGTACACGTCCGGCAAAAAGTTCATCTCGATGCGCTTCAGACCATCGCCCTCGCAGCCTTCGCAGCGCCCGCCTTTGACGTTGAAGGAGAAGCGCCCGGGCTTGTAGCCGCGCTCGCGCGATTCGGGGAGCATCGCGTAGAGTTCGCGCAAAGGCGTAAACAGTCCCGTGTAGGTCGCCGGGTTGGAACGCGGCGTGCGGCCAATCGGCGACTGGTCGATCTCGATCACCTTGTCAACATTGTCCAGCCCTTCGATTGAATCATACTGGCCGGGTTCCGAGAGCGAGCCGTAGAGATGGCGCGCGAGCGCGCGGTAGAGAATGTCGTCAATCAAAGTTGACTTGCCCGAGCCGGAGACGCCCGTGACGACCGTGAGCAGGCCGAGCGGGAACGTCACGTCAATATCTTTGAGATTATGTTCGCGCGCGCCGCGCACCGTGACGCTGTGGCCGTTCGGGGCGCGACGCTCGGCGGGCAACTCGATCCTCTGCGCGCCGCAGATGTAGAGACCCGTCACCGAGTTCGGGTTGCAGGCGACTTCTTCGGGCGTCCCCGTCGCGACGATCTCGCCGCCGTGCACGCCCGCCGCCGGGCCTATGTCAACGACGTAATCGGCGCGGCGGATCGTCTCCTCGTCGTGCTCGACGAC
>DASQDV010000036.1:0-4974 GCA_035633995.1 Pyrinomonadaceae bacterium
GGGCGTGGTGCCCGTCTCGAAGCCGCCGTTGGTGATCAACTCGACGCTTCCGCCGGTTGTGCCCGCCTGCGACACTGTGAAGGTTTGACCTGCGATGGTGATCGTTCCCG
Source organism: Pyrinomonadaceae bacterium (assembly GCA_035633995.1). Lineage (GTDB taxonomy): Bacteria > Acidobacteriota > Blastocatellia > Pyrinomonadales > Pyrinomonadaceae > JAIVJZ01. The sequence continues at coordinate 111 of DASQDV010000036.1, forward strand.
TGCGCGAGGCCGTGCTCGTGTTGCCCGCGACGGAGTAGCTCACCGTGCCGCTGCCGGAGCCGCTCGCACCGCCCGTGATTGTGATGAACGACGCGTTGCTCGCAGCCGTCCAGGCGCAGCCCGCGCCTGCCGTCACCGTGACGCTGCCCGTGCCGCCCGCCGACGCGAAGCTCGCGCTCGAAGGGCTGATCGAGTAGGTGCAGGTGCCGCCGCAATCGGAAGGCAAGTCCGTCGCGGCGGTGTGCGTCGTGCCGTCGTTGCCGACTGCGGAGACGCCCATGCCGTGACGCGCGAAGACCGTCCAGATGGCGCAGCGGTTAGCCCCGCCGTTCAAATTCTGGTCGGCTTGCAGGATGCCGTCGCGCGCATTCAAAAACGACGGGCGCGAGGGCGTGAACTTCATGCCGTTCAGGACGATCCTGTCCGTGATATTAGCGCCGAGTTGCGTGCGCAAGTCCCAGAGCGTCGCCGCCCAGACTTCGCCGTCGCGGTGAACCTGGCAACCGCCCACGCACACGTCCGCGTAAGAATCATGAACCGAGTTGGCCGGGACGGTATAGGCCGCGCGGCGGATGCCTGCGGTCGTGTTGCCGGTGGAGTATTCGCCGACCAGCCCGTCGTTGCCGAGCGTGCATGCCCAGTAGTCCGACCAGCCCTCGCCCATCGCGCCCGACTGCGTGCCGCCGAGGCCACTGCCGTTGCCGATCAGGCGGTTCGAGATGCCGTGCCCGTATTCGTGGAAGACCACGTCGCCGTCCATCGAGCTATCGCGGTCGGGGTTGGGCGAGGTGAAAAGATACTGCTGCATGCGCGGGCGCTGGCCGTCGGGCGGCGTGGCGAAGTTCGCGTTGTTCGTGCCGGAGCCGTCCTGCGCTTCGGCGCGCACGGAATCTGCGCCAAGCCCGCCGCGACCGTAGTTGTTCGTCTGGAAGTTGCCCGCCGCCTCCGTGAAGCCGAGGCCGTAGGAGAAGTCGTGCATGAAATTGTTGAAGTAGAAAAGGTTCGTCACGACGGCGGCCTGCTGCGTGCGCGGGTCGGCGGTTGTGGAGAAGGGGAACGTGAAGTCCTGGGTCGAGGAGAATGCGTGGCCGTTCGACAGTCCCGTCGTGTTGTTGGCGTCGGGCGCATTGTTGGCATCCGTGTCGAGGTAGGCTTCGACGTTGTTGCCCGTCGTGACGGTCGAAGTGCCCATCCAGCCGGCGGTGGTGTTGATGGTCGTGTCGCCGACGAAGGAGACGAGCTGGCGCGTCGGGGTCGCCACCGGATGCTCCGTGTAGACCGTGCCCTGCGCCTCGAAGACGTAGAGGTTGCGGCGGAAGAGAAGTTCGCCGCTGTGCGCGTCAACGAGCAGTTCGTACCACTCGTTCGCGCCGACATCGGCGTAGACGTGCCACGCGAGCCGCGCCGTGTCGCCCACGCGCATGACGTTCAACTCGGAGAGCACATCCTCGTTGCCGGCGGCGAGCGGGTTGGCGAACGAAGACCTCTCGCCTTTGGAGGAACGGCCATTCGTTTCGGCCAAAGACGGCATCACCGCCCGCCCCGCGTGTTCAAAAGCCCTGGCGATGCCCTGCGCTTCGTCGAGCGTGGGTTCGAGCCGGACGCTCTGGCCGGAGACGACGAAGCCTTCGCGGACGGAGAGCACTTCGCCGTTGCGGTTGACGGCCACCTGCACGTCGCCCTCAAACACTTTGAGTCCATCGACGGTCTGGACATAACTCAGGAACGTCGTTCCCTCGTCGTTGTCCTCCTTGTTCAACTTCAACTCTTCGACGCCCCCTGCGGAGAGCGCAAAGAGCGAAGCATGCCGGCTCAGAAAGCCCCGCGCGACATGGTCGGGCGCGCCCGATTGCGGCTCTGACAGCGCCGCGCCGTCAACAAAGAAATTTTTCATCGCGCCCGTTTCGTTAGCCGTCGCGCGCAGGTTAGAGGCGTCAGCGCCCTTCAGGCCGGCGCGGAACTTATCGACGGCGGTGGCGCGCGAGCGGAGCGCGGCGGTCGTCGCGCCGCCCTTCACCGCGCCGCCCGGTTGAAGGTCGTAATCGGTGAACTCGGTATCGTCGGCAAGGCGTATGTCGTAGTCGGGCAGGGTGGCCGGACGGGGTTTGGCTTTGCTGATGCGACCGTTCTTCTGCTGTGAGGCTTGGGTCGCGCCGGATTCCGTCAGGGGGATCATCGTGGCGGCTGCCAGTACCACTGCCAGCAAGCCTAGAAGCAAACTCTTACGCATTCTGTTTCTCCCTTCAAATACTATCGGTTAAGGTGGGTGGAACCTAACTTCGGTTGAGGCAGGGCAACGGGACGCCCGGCGGTTGCTTGAAGCGCAGCCGGTTGCTCGTCGGAGCAACCGAGACGCCTCGCGTTTTCAGCCGGGTGAGAATTGCCCTGTGTGCGTTGTGATGTGTGAACGAGTAGATAGTCCGGGTTCGTGTCAACTCGTCCGGCCTCCGCCCATGTCCCGCCGGGACAGCGCGGCGTTGGAGCAGCCGCCCTTCACATTGCTCCGTGCATATAGATCGACCCGTAATTAGCGTCGCTTTTGTCCAAGGTAATACTTTCAGAGCTAACCGGGGTTAGGCCGGTCGAGGCATTGGCGACAAAAATTCTGCCGCCTTCGCAGGTCGAGGTGCGGCATAGAGTATCAGAATCGAGGCCGGTTGTTAATCCGCCGTCCGCCCGCGCCCCACGTTCCGCGCGCCTGCTTCAAAGATTTGCCCGCATGTGCGGCATCGGGGCGAACCCGGAGACCTTACAGACGCATCTATATCCTGTGAAAAATGGGAGACGTTTTCAGAGTTTTCCCGACAGTTTACGGCTCTGGCTTAACCGCTCACAATTTAGTAAATTACTTCCTGCATTCGATTCGCCTGAACCGCGACAAAGTTGAACTTGTAAACTCGCTACCCTCTCAAATTAAGGACACATGAAAACCTCTCGCCGCGCAAGAAGATTGTGGCAGACTGCCTGCGGGTCGTCGCGCCTCATCCTCGCAGTGTTCGTTCTGGCCGGATGCCTGTCCGCCCTGACAGCGTTTAAGAGCGCGGTCGAAGCCGCAAAAAATCCGGCGACGACGACGACGGCTGCTCAGCCCGCTCACGGCGCACCCGCCGCTTCCCTGAACGCAGCCGCCGATGAGCAGGATGTCGAGACGCGAAAGCTCGATAAAGTTTTACGCAGATACGACACGCTCGACCTTGACGCCGGGCAGGCCGCCGCGCAGGTGCGAAGCGACGGGCGGCTTACGCTCCACACCGCCGCCGCCGGAACGCTTGAGTTTGAACTTGAGCCGAACGATCTGAGGGCGACGAATTATCGCGCCGAAGAGACGCGCGACGGCGGCGAGGTTCGCGTGCTCGACGCCGATGCTTCTCCCGTGCGCACCTTCAAGGGAAGCGTTCGCGGGAATGAACGCGCCGCCGCGCGCTTCACGATTGACGACCATACGGTCGAAGGTCTCGTCCTCGTTGACGGCGAAAAGTATTTCGTCGAGATGAAGCGCAAGTACGACAAGTCAGCCGCGCCGACCGAGTTTCTTTTCTACAAAGAGTCGGATGTCATCGAAGCGTCGCCCGTCTCCTGCGGCGCGACGCTCAACGAAAAGATGAAGCACGCGGGCGAGGTCGTCTCGTTACATGATTCTCACGCCGCGCTCGATGCGGCGGGCGCGATTCCGCTCAACCGTGAAATCAAACTCGCGACCGAAGCGGATTACGAATATGTCGCCGCGCTCGGCGGCTCCGAAGCCGCCGACGATGAAATTCTGAGCATCCTGAATTTGATCGAAGGCGTTTATCAAAACGAACTCGGCCTCAGTTTCAGCGTCGTCTACCAGCACACCTGGGCGACGCCCGACGATCCTTACCAATCGTCTGCCCCCGGCGTCGCGCTCGCCGAATTTAAGAACTACTGGAACACGAACTACACGCACGTCTCGCGCGACACGGCGCATCGTTGGACGGGGAAGGATTTGGATGGAGACGTGATCGGCAGCGCGGAGATCGGAGCCGTCTGCCTGTCGCCGTCCAGAGCCTACGGCCTGTCGCAGAAATTGTTCGAGACGGACATCAAGGTCGGCATCACCGCGCACGAACTCGGACACAATTTAGGCGCGACGCACCCGGATCAAGAACCGTCGGCAGGTAATTGCTTCAACTCGATCATGCAGAGCCAGGTCGGCTATTCGCGCTCTTTCTGTCCCTACTCGCGCCAGCAGATAGCGACCTATGTTGACAACAACGCGTCGTGTCTCGCGCGGACATACGCCATCAGCGGCCAGATCACATCCGAAGCTTTCGGCAGCCATGTCGTGCTCAGCCTGACGGGGGCGAAGACTAAAACGTTCGAGGTTATCCTCAACACCAACACGGGCGGCTATACGCTTCGCGGGCTCACGCCGGGCACCTACACCGTCGCCGTGTCCGGTCAATTTCAGAACGTGACGCCCGCCAGTCGCACCGTCACGATTTTCGATGGCGACATCACGGGCATTGATTTCGCGTTGACGCTCGCGCGTTTCAAAGTCGGCGGCAGGTTGACGAACGTGAACAACGTCGGCCTCGCCGGGATCACCGTCAGCATCAGCACCCCGAGCGCATTAGTGGCGCAGACCACTTCCGACGCCGGCGGTAACTATTTGTTCGAAGTGCCCGCGACGCGCGATTACCGTGTGTCGCCCTACAGCCCTGACGGCCACTTCACGCCGATTGATAGATCGACCGGCCACCTAGCGGGAGACAAACTCGACCTGAACTTCGTCGGCACGATACGAACGCCGCTGCCGACCCCGACGCCCACGCCGACCCCGACGCCCATCAAGGATTTGAGCGGCAGCATAGCTTTCGTCGCTTCCGATCAAGTTCTTGTC
>DASQDV010000037.1:0-2415 GCA_035633995.1 Pyrinomonadaceae bacterium
GTCGTGCCGCGATGGACGAGGCTGGCGCCGAGCAGCGCCAGCGCGATGCCGCCGTAGGTGCCGCGCGTCAGGCCGTAAACGGCGAGCGCGCCGCCGCCGATGGCCGATGCCCAGCGTTCGATTTCGCCGACGTTCACATCGCGCTCGTACCCCTGCGGCGCTTCGCCCCTGTCAATCTGCTCTTGTGTCAATGCCGTCTCACTTGTCGCCATCTTCTTGTCTCCTTTTGAATACCAGACAGTTTCCGAACACGACGCACGCCCCCGCGCCCCGCATCTGTCCGAAAACGGCTCATCTTAATTATGTTCTAAGCTGAATACTCAAAAACCGTGCCGATACGCTTCAAGGAAACGATGAATGAGGAACGCGGAACGATGAAGCAAAGACAACAGCGTTTACTTCATCATTCCGCGTTCTTACTTCATCGTTCGTTTCAGCCCGCGCGCTCCTGCTGCTGGCGACCTGCGGCTGCTGCCGCCGCGCTCATGGCCGCGCCGCCCGTCTCGCGCTCGTTCAGGTAACGCGCGAGCGCGTCGTCGAGCGAAGGGAGCAACTGCCCTCGCTCGCTGCCAAGCACCGTGTAGAGCGGGCGCGGCGCGGCCAGTTGCAGCAGGGCGTTCGGGCGCGCTTCGACCAGATTCGGATCGAGTCCGGCGCGTCGCGCGGCCAGACGCGCGAGTTCCGCCCAACTCGTTGCGCCCTCGTTAGCCAGATGCCAGATGCCGCGCTCGCCGTCTATCAACAGATCGAGGCTTGTCCCGGCGAGATCGGGAACGTAGGTCGGCGAGACGAACGAATCATCAGCCGCGACGAACTTGCGCCCTTCGGCCAACGCGCCGAGCACGACGGTGATGAAGTTATGCTCGTCCCAGGGGCCAAAAAACGCGCTGGTGCGGACGACGAGCGCGGACGGCAGTATCTCCAACACGCGCCGCTCCGCCTCGGCCTTGCTCTGCCCGTACACGTTCAGCGGCGCGACCGCGTCACTCTCTACGTAAGGGCTTCGCTTCGACCCGTCGAAAACAAGGTCGGAGGAAAACGTGAGCAGTTGTATGCCGCTTCGCGCGCAGGCTTTGGCAAGCGTGGCTGCCCCCTCCGCGTTCTCACGCATGCACTTTTCCGGCTCGCGCTCGGCGTCGTCCACGCGCACGTAACCGGCCGTGTTGACCACCGCCCAGGGCTGAAACTCCGCGAGCGCCGCCTCCACCGAACGCGCATCGGCGATGTCCATCTCCGCGCGGGTCAACAGGCGGTAGGAGATGCCGCGCCCTTCGCACAGGCGCGCGAATGCGCGACCGAGCGTGCCCGTCGCGCCGTTGATGATGAGCGGTCGCGTGTTCCCACGTCTCATATCCAGTCCTCTTTTCGTCGTCGCTTCCGGCGCGGGCTGGCGACGGCGTCGAACGGGCGGGTAGAGCAGACGATCCAGACGCCGCCACCAGCCGGGTGAATCGAGCAACGGGTGATCGTGCTCGCCCGTCGAGGCCAGATCGCGCAGCATACGCGCGAGCGCGGTCGGGCGCGGAACGCCGCCGCGCACGTCGAAGACGCCCGGCTCGTAGCGACCTGCGCAACGCGTGAGCAGGCTGCACCAGTCGAACGCGCCGAGCAGCGACCACGCCGTCACGGCGCGCAGGTCAACGCCGTCCGCGCGCAAGTTGCGCGCCGCCTCCCACACCTCTTTGAACCAGCGCAACTGCTCTTCGCGCGTGCAACCGAGGTGCGCTTCCGTCACCACGAGCGGAATCTCGTAACGCTCCCAGGCCTCGCGCAACAGCACGCGCGGCCCCGCCGTCCCTTCTGCGCACACCCTCACCGCTTCCACGTCAACGTAACGATGCCGCCCGTTACCGCCGACCGCGCGGTCGGGATAGCGTTCGACGCGCTCGTCCAAGAAACGCTCGCTCGTCAGGTAGTGATTGATGCCGATGATGTCGGGCGGGCAGGGATTCGCGTTGAACCATTCGAGTTCCGACTCCGCGATTCCGGCGTCGCGCGTGAAGTAATTCCACAACGGATGCTCACGCGTGATGCGCCCGCACAACAGGTCTAGACTCGCCCAGCGACGCACGTTCTCGAAGTCGGCTTGATAGGCGAGCGAGCGCGTGCTGAAAGTTTTGCCGAGGTCTTCGGTTTGAATCAACTGCGCCTGCGGATTGACCTCGCGGCTCGCGCGCATGTCGAGCACGGTCGCGCGGCACTGGCCGACGAGTGCGCGCGCAAACGTCTGTGTGTCGCGCCCGTGCGGATACCAGTGGCCGTAGAGGCCGCTGAAGCGCGCGGTTGTCAGAGGCTCGTTGACGGGCGTGTAAGCGTCTACCCACGCGTAACGCTCCGCGACCGCACGCGCGTAGTCGGCGAGTTGCGTTGGAAAATCCGTGTGGACGAGGCTCGTGTGGCGTGGCCCGCTGCCGT
>DASQDV010000038.1:0-10736 GCA_035633995.1 Pyrinomonadaceae bacterium
GACGCGCGCGACGATGCGATAGGCGAGCCGCGTCGGGAGGCTGCGCTTGAAGGAGAGCCCCGTCGTGTCGAGCTTGCGCGTGTGCACGATGTCGTAGCCCTCGCGCCACGCGGCCATCAAGTCGCGTATGAGCGCGGGCGGGTGTTGCAGATCGCCGTCCATGCTGATCACTATGTCGGCGTCGGCGTGGTCGAAGCCGGCGGTGAGCGCGGCTTGGTGGCCGAAGTTTCGCGAGAGCAGGATAAAGCCCACGCGCCGGTCGCGCCGGTTGAGCGCGGCCAGCAGATTCGCCGTGCCGTCGCGGCTGCCGTCGTTGATGAAAAGGAGCGACCAGTCAACCTCCAGGCGGTCGAGCACCCCGCTCAACTCCTCGTAGGTGCGCGGGAGCACGCGTTCCTCGTTGTAGACGGGAATCACGACGCAGAGGCTCGGTCGCGCATCGCTTCTCGCCTCCAGCGGGAAGGGCAGCGGAAGAATCGGCTCGATGTTGTTGTGCTCGACGGGCGAAGCCTTCGCCAGTTCCCGCGTTGCGGCAGCATTCATAACATTTACACCTGAAACAAAAGTTTATGGCACGGGCGGCGCGCGTGCAGGGCAAGACTGAATCAACAGCGCCCGTGCCGCGCATCAAACCGGCGCGGGCTGCGAGGTTCCAGGCCTCCTGCGCCTGCCGTTGAAAGAACGCCCCGCCGCGATCAATAGGTAGAGAGCAAACGCCAGCATCCCCGCGAAGGTCGCGCGTTGCAACCAGAGCGAGCGCACGAACAGCGTCGGGTGATACTCGAAATCAACCGTGCTCGCGCCGCCTTCGACAAAGACGCCGATCTGATTCAGATTGACCCTGAACAACTTCGCCGCCGCGCCGTTGACACGCGCTTTCCAGGCCTTCTCGAAGTGCTCGTTGAGCACGAGCACGGCGCGACCCTGCGCATTGACCCTGAGCCGGAGCGCGTTCGGCGAAGAATGTTCCACCTTGATGTCTGACCCGGCGGGCGCGCTCTGCCCGGCGAGCCAGTTTGTCACGTACTCCTTATTGTTCTTGCCGACGTAGAATTCCTTCGTGTAGTCGTAGCCCGCGTGAATCTTGTTATAGAAATCGTTGCCGCTGTTGTAAGTCCCGGCGACGCGGTTGACGAGCGAATAGCGCGGCATGGGGTGGCGCGCGGTGTGCAGTTTGTAGCCGTTGACCTCGCTCTGAAATTCGTAGTCGGCGAGCAACGCCTCGTCGCAGGGGTTGCAGAGGTAATACTTGCCGCCGAGCATCGGGTAGTAGTTGCGCACGCTGAACCGCTGGAAGATTTGGTGGAACTGGTGGTAAGGCAGCGGGTTCATGTAGCCCTGATAGGTACGCACGCCGTAATAGCTGGCGTTCATTGACCAGAGCGCGGGTCTGAGCTTGTCGTCGTGAATGATAAAGCGGTGGTCGCGCGCGTCGGGAATCTGCGACAGCGCGGCGAGCGTCCGGTGCGAGTTGAGGTTGGCCTCCGCGTAATAGTCGCCCTCCTGCAACTTCAGCACGTGGCGGGGGAATTGCAGGTTGGCGTAGATGATCAGAAGAACGGCCAGCGAGGCGACGAGCCAGCGCCAACGCATACGCACGAGCGGCAACGCGAGCAACAGCCCGACGAACGCCCCGAACGCGGCCAGCAACATCCATTTCGGAACGAGTCCCCTGTAAGGCAAGTCCGTGCGGAGCGTGAGCAGCAACAGGACGACGAACACAAACGCCGCCGCGAGCGCTTTCGGGTTGAGAAATTCCCTGTAGCCGCGACCGAGCCGCTCCGTCAGGTAAGCGAAGCCGTGTGCCGCCAGCACGGACGCGCCGAGGACGAAGAGGAACAGATGGCGCGGCGGCTCTCTGATCTTGTTGATAAGGGGGAGTTGGTAGTTGAGCCGCGCGACGCCCAGATGGTCGCCGGTCGCGGAGAGCAGCGCGTAGAGCGCGATGAAGAGAAAGGGCAGCACAATCCAATGCGCGCGCGCGCGGAGAACGCCGAACAGCGCGAGCAGCACCGCGCTCATCCCGATGAAGGAGCTTCCCATCACCCTGTGCACCTGGAGCGGGAGAAGCGTCCCGGCCAGTGCGGACGGGCGCAATTGCCCTTCCAGAAAGGCTTTGAAGGGAATGGGCGCGTAGCCGATGATCGGCGGGGCTTCGCCGATGAAACGGATCATCTGCTTCGTGTCTGCGACGACGGGGAAGACGCTCGGCGCGGCGAGCATGAGTCCCAGACCGCCCATCAACACAAGATAAAAGGTGGTGCGAGCGAGAGCGCGAAACTCGCGGCGCTTCACGCGCACGACGGCGTGCGCGAGGTACAGCACCACCATGACGACGAGCAGGTGAATCAACGGCTGCGACGTGGAGGCGAGCGCGAGCAGCCCAAGCGAGGCCGCGCCGAGCAAGACCGCCACGCCGCGTCGCCTGTTTTCGAGGATGAGGACGAACGACGCGACGGCAAGCGGAAACCAACTGTAAGGCGCGGTGATGTTAACCCACGTGCTGTATTCGAAGTTGTTCGCGCTGAAGGCGAACAGCGACGCGCCGAGCAGCGAGGGCAGCGGCGCGAGGCGCAGCACGCGCATGAGCACGTAGGCGTTGACGTAGGCGATGAACAGGTGCAGGAACGTCACGTAATGCACCTGTAGTGAAATGTCGGCAGCGTTCGCGTAGAGTCCCGAATGAAAGAAGTAGAGCGGATAAGTGAGCGAAAACTGCGGTGTGTTGTAGAGCGGCAACCCGCCGACGATGGTGTCAATCCAGTAGGGAAACTCGCCGCGACTGAAGCCTTTCGAGATGTGGTGAAAGATCGGATGGATCAGGTGCGTGTTGTCGACGAAGGTGGAGACGCTGCGATCACCTTTGAGGAACTCGCCGAAGGCCAGCAGGAACAGCGCGGCCAGTGCAAACGGTGCGACGCACGCTTCACAGAGCAGGGGGCGTCGCAGCACGAAGAGACGGAGACGTTCCGGTATGTGTCGAGTCTCTCTCGTCATTGCTCCGTCAGCGTACCTGTCGTCCAGTTGAGGAGCGGCCTGACCACGCCGGGGATGGGGCCGACATAAGCGCCGCGCGCCGAACCCGGCTCCTGCCGGTCGAGCACCTGGAAGGTGACGGCCTGCGCCACGTGCGCGTGTGTGACGGTGGCCGGACTGTGCGAGACGAGCGCCGCGTGCACGAGCAGGTTGCCCTCGGACAGATAGTTGCCGGGCAACCAGACGGTGCTGACATAGCGGCCTGTGGGGCGCGGCGGCTGCCAGTCGGCCTCCACGTCGTGCGCCGAGAATAGGTGCACGCCCTCCTCGTTGTAGAGATCGATCTTCGGCGTCAGCGCGTAGCCGCTTTGCAGCACATCGTAGACGAGTTCGATGCCCACCTGATGGCGTATGTCGGTCGAGTTGATCGTCTCGCCGTCCGAGTTGCGCACGCGAACGCGCAGCAGGCGCGCAAACTCGTCGCCGGGCGCGCTCTCCGCCTCCGTCCATTCGCGCTCGGCGGTGATCTTCCAACTCGCACCGAGATATTCGTTGACGACTTCGTGCGCCGCGCCGTCCTGCACGATGCGCCCGTGCTCCAACAGCATGACGCGCTGGCACAGGCGCGTGACGGCGGCCATGCTGTGCGAGACGAAAAGGATGGTGCGGCCTTGCTGGCGGATGATGTGCATCTTGTCGAGGCACTTCTGCTGGAAGGACACGTCGCCGACGGCGAGCACCTCGTCCATGATCAAAACTTCGGTGTCGAGATGCACGGCGACGGAGAAGGCGAGGCGCAGGTACATGCCGGAGGAATACCACTTGACGGGCGTGTCTATGAACTTCTCGATCTCGGAGAAGGCGACGATCTCGTCGAACTTGCTGGCGATCCCGGCGCGGCTGATGCCGAGGATGGTGCCGTTGAGGAAGATGTTTTCGCGCCCCGTGAGGTCCGGGTGAAAGCCCGTGCCGACTTCGAGCAGCGAGCCGATGCGACCGTAAACTTCCGTGCGCCCGGTGGTCGGCGTGGTGATGCGCGAGAGGATTTTCAGGAGCGTTGACTTGCCCGCGCCGTTGTGCCCGATGAGGCCGACGACCTCGCCCGGTTGAACCTCGAAGTTGATGTCCTTGAGCGCCCAGAGCGGTTCGCCGCTCAGCGGGCGATTGCGGCGCAGGCGATGGATCGGCTTGAGCACAGCCCCGGCGATCATCTCGCGGAAAGTGGCGTAGCCCGCCGCAAGGCCGCTAATCTGGTAGCACTTGCTGACGTTCGCGGCTGTGATCATCGGTCTCATTTCAATGATGCTTTCCTGAGTCTGAAATTATACGCGCACGCGGCGCCCCCGCCGTCGCCGCTCAGATGAGATCGGCGAAACTCCGCTCGATGCGCTGGAAGGCATAAGCGGCGGCGAAGAGGAGCATGAGCGTCACGAACGCGGAGAAGGAGAGCGCGTACCAGTCGAAGCCGCGCCCCATGAGCGCGGAGCGCATGCCCTCGACGATGCCCGTCAGCGGGTTGAGGAACATCAACCAGCGCCACTTCACCGGCACTACCTCCAGCGGGTAGATGATCGGCGTGATGAACATCCAGATTTGCAGCACGAAGGGGAGCGCATGGCGCACGTCGCGATATTTCACGGTGAGCGCCGCGAGCCACATGCCGAGCGCCAGCGATAGCAGCACCGTCAGGCCGATGAGCACGGGCAGCATGAGGGCGGCGGGCGTCAGCCCCAACCCGTAGTAAGTCGCCAACCCGATGAGGATGATGGATGAGATCAGCAGATCGACCAGCCCCGCGCCGACCGCCGCCGCCGGAATGATGGTGCGCGGAAAATAGACTTTTGTGATCAGGTTGGCGTTGCTGACGAGGCTCATGCTGCTCTGCGTGACGGCGTTGGAGAAGAACGTCCAGGGCAGCAGCCCGCAAAAGTAGAAGACGACGAAGGGCATCCCTTCGGTCGGGACGCCGACGAGCAGGCCGAAGAAGACCGCAAAGATAAAGACGATGAAAAGCGGCTGGATGATCGCCCACGTCGCGCCTATCGCCGTCTGCTTGTAGCGCACCTTGATGTCGCGCCACGTCAGAAAAAGCAGCAACTCGCGATATGCCCACAGGTCGCGCAGACGAAACGATGCGAGCACTGCGTCTGCGTCGTTCACGACGATGGGCTGCTCCGGCACCACGCTCGTGTGCGGCGCTCCGTCCGACGCCGCCGTAGCGGCAGGCGTCACGCCCCCGCCATGCACTTCGGCTATCGCCCGCTCCCTCAAACTTGCGCTTTCGTTACTCACAACTAATCGCTGGTTTCCTCCGCCCCGCCGCCTCGACGGCGGCACGAAAATTTTTCGCACGAAAAACCGGCAGACGCAAACCGGCTCGCGCCTGACGGCTTTCTACACTTTCTGTTGGGGGGTCGAGCCCGCGCTCTAACACTAATGAGTGCGCGCTCTTGCACTAATGATTCCGCTGCAAGTGCAAAAGTATAACATGCGCCCCGGCAATTATGCCCGCGCACGCGTCTGACAAGATAGTCTCTCTCGCCACTTTTAGTCCATTTTCCAGAGAACCGGCGTTTGCGGTTTGAGCGCGCGTTCGACGGCCAGCGCGACGAAACCCATCGTGTATCGGGCGTTGATCTCAAGAAGCGGGTGCAGGCCGCGCGTGTGCTCCAGCGCGTCCACGCCCGCAGGCCCTCTGTAACCTTCGGCGTACAAACGCGCGCCCACAGTTCGCGCAAAGCGTTCGAGTTCCGCCGCGCGCTGCGGTTCAATTACACGACCGAGCAGGTAGCCGGTTCCCGTTCCTGCGCCGTTCGTTTGCAGGTCGCTGATGCCGACGAGGCGAATTTCGCCGTCGGCCTCGATCTCTATCGTCACGCCGTACTCACGCACGCGCTCAAGCCAGGGTTGAAAAATCAGCGTCTCGCCACGAGCTATCTGCCTGCGTGCCCAGGTCGCCTGCGCGCCTTCGAGACGCGCGCCGCGACCGAGCACGCGCTCGCGCGCCGCAAACCCGAACGGACTTTTAATCACCCACTTGTCGCCATCCTGCGGGCACGCACGCGCGACAGCTTCCTGCAACTCGTCGAAATCGGCGGCCACACGCGCGCCCGGCATCGCCACGCCGAATTCCTGTTCCAGCGCGTGGCTCCAAAGTTTTGAATTGACGCGGCGGACGACCTCCAGAGAGACGTGCGGGACGCGCGCCCCCACGCGCTCGCCGATTGCGACGGCGCTCGGCGTCCAACCCCAGGGCGTAAAAATTCTATGCTCCTGTTTGCGCGCATCTGCAAGCAGGAGCAGTTCCACGCCGCGCCGTTCTGCTTCCGACACGAGCGCATCAGGCCAGGCGTCTTCGAGCAACAGCGCGTCGCCGTGTGAGGCGAGCCGTAGAAGGTGCGGGGCGAGCCGCCGGTTGAGCGCGACGAAGGAGAGCGGTCGCCTGTAAGCGCCGCCCCGCGCGGCCAGCTCCGTCTCAAAGTCGGCATTCATGTACCAGAGCCGTGAACTCATACCGGTAAATGCTTGTGTCCCGATTCGTGCCCTGTGCTCCTCCGTGTCCTCTGCGTCTGCGATGGTAAATGTCTTTGATAAGCATTCACCACCGCAGACGCAGAGGGCACAGGGGGAGCACAGCGAAAAACTGAGGCCGGAACGCTCCGTAGCGAAATCTCGATCCACACAAGACGAAGCGTGAGCCGGTGTCGATTTCGTTTGCTCTCAAGGCGACTTTTGCGGCAACATCGCACACTTATGAATGTAGCAGAACTGCCCACGCCTTCGCTCGTGCTCGACGCGGCGCGCGTGCGCCGAAACGCCGAGCGCATCCGTGCGCGCGTAGAAAGAATGGGCGCACGTTTGCGCCCCCACATCAAGACGCACAAGTGTGTGGAGATCGCGCGGCTGCAAACGACGGCGCAGAGAGCGGCGCTGACCGTCTCTACTCTGGCCGAGGCGCGCTGGTTCGCCGCGCGCGGCTTCACGGATTTAACTTACGCCGTGCCGATTGAGCCGGGAAAGTTTGCCGCCGCCATCGCGCTCGCGCGTGAATGCGAACGGCTCGCCCTGATCACGGACGACGCGGAAATCCCCGCGCAGCTCGACGCGGCGGCGCGCGCCGGGGGCGTCAGGCTCGACGTGTTTCTGAAAGTGGATTGCGGCTATCACCGTTGCGGCGTCGAACCCGACAGCGAAGCAGCCTTCGAGATTCCGCGCCGCATCGGCGACGCTTCGCACCTGCGTTTCGCGGGCATCCTCACGCACGCCGGACATTCATATCACAGCCGCGACGCTTCGGAGTTAAACCGGCTCGCGCGACACGAACGCGATCTGATGGTCGAATTCGCCGCCGCGCTGCGCCGCGAAAATATCCCCGTACCCGTCGTCAGCATCGGCTCGACGCCGACCATCTCCGTCGTAGATCATCTCGAAGGCATAGACGAAGCCCGCCCCGGCAACTACATCTTCTACGACGCCTTTCAAGCGACGCTCGGCAGTTGTCGCTTTGAAGATTGCGCTCTCACCGTGCTCGCAGCAGTTGTGCACCGTGACCCCGCGCGGCAGAAGGTGGTGATTGACGCAGGGGCGATTGCGCTCTCGAAAGATCGAGGCGCGGTTGACTTCGATCCTGTGTGCGGCTACGGGCGCGTGCTCGACCTGGAAGGACGCGATTTGAACTTGCGCGTCGGCTCTCTCTCGCAGGAACACGGAATCGTAGAGGTGCGTGACGGCGCGCTGTTCGAGCGTTTGAAGACGGGCACGCGCCTGCGCATACTCGCCAATCATTCGTGCCTCACCGCCGCGCAGCACCCGCATTACAACGTGCTCGAAGACGGGCGCATCGTTGACCGCTGGCAGATTCAACACGGCTGGTAAAGTTTCAGAGCGGGCGCGCGGTTCACGGGAACATTTGCGCACCGCCGGTTTCTAACTCATCAGGTACCAGCCGAGATGAGCGGAAACTCACAGCACCACCTCCGCCCCGCGCGGGGGAAGGGCAAGGTCGCGCCCTCCCTCGCGCCCCCGCTTGTCCTGATGCTTGCCGCCGCTTTAGTCTTCCTCTACGGTTTGGGCGCGCGACCGCTCGAAGATTGGGACGAGGCCATCTACGCGCAGGTCGCCAAAGAGATCGTTGAGCGCGGCGACTGGCTGACGCTCCACTGGCAATATCAAAACTGGTTCGAGAAGCCGCCGCTGCTGATGTGGACGACGGCATTCTTTTATAGTCTTTTCGGCGTGACCGAGTTCTGGTCGCGCGCCGCGTCGGCCTGCGCGGGAATCGGCGTCGTCGCGCTCGCCTACCTGCTGGGCAAACGTCTCTACAACGACGAGCGCGTCGGCATCATCGCCGGACTCATCCTCTTAACCTCGTATCACTTCGTCTCGTTTTCGCGCTTCGGCACGACCGACGTGATGCTGACCTTCTTCACCTATCTCGCAATTTATGCTTTCGTGCGGCTACGCGATGAGGGCGTTGATACGTGGTGGTACGTGGTCTGGGCTGCGTGCGCTCTGGCGTTCATGTCGAAGGGCGCGGGCGGCTGGGTTGCGCCCGCCGCGATCATCATTTCGCTCGCCTTCGACCGGCGGCTCTCCTCGGCGCTGCGCACGCGCCACTTCTGGATGGGCTTGCTGCTGGCCGTCCTCTTTGTTGTGCCCTGGCACGCGTTGATGTATCTCAAACACGGGCAGACTTTTCTGGACGAGTACTTTGGCTATCACGTTCTGGCGCGCGTCCGCACGCCGCTCGAAGGCCACGCGCCGGGTTACTTTTTTTACTTGGGGAAGATCATAGACGGATTCTTCCCCTGGTGCCTGCTTGTTCCCTTCGCGCTGGTTTCGGGCGTGAGGGAAAACATGCGGGGCGAGCGGCGTTCGCGCATCCTGTTGCTGCTCGTCGCGCTCGTCGTCGGCGTCTACACGCTGGTTCAATCAAAACTCGTCTGGTACATCATTCCCGCTTACCCGGCGTTAGCCCTGCTCGTCGCCGCGCTCCTTCGCAAGATTTATCTTTCGGCACACAGCCGCCGCAACGTCCGTTATGCGCTCGTCGCACTCGGCGCATTGCTCCTGCTGGCGGGCGGCATCTACAGTTTTCTACTCGTCCGACAGACTCATCGCCCCGAAGAGTCGCTCGCTCGAATTGCCGCTCTTGCGGCGAGCCGCGACGCGAGTGACCGCGAGCCGCTGCTCTTATTTTCCGACACGGAGGCGTTGACGCGCCCCGCCGCGCTCTTTTACGGCAACCGCCCGCTCAGGCAAGTCTACCTGACGAATGAACCGCGCAGCCCGCGCGCACGCCGTTATGAAAATGTGGAGAAATTAGAGTCCGTCGTATCTGCTTCGTCGCATGCGCGAATCATTCTGCGGCGCGCTGATTTGGAGAAGCTGTCTGCCATGTACGAAGTGAGAGTCGAGGCCGAAGCCGGGCCGTTCATTTACGCTTCGATCAGGAAAAAGATTTGAAGCGAACGCCCGTCAAGGCGCGGCACGCGAATCAAAACGCGTGCGCGCAAATTGAAAAGCACGCGGACGCGAGTTTTAAAACTCGCGTCCGCGTGCTTAACTTTCAACCCGAACACGAAAGCGTCTTTGAGGCCTGACGCGCACGCGTCGGCGCTCAGGCGCGTTTGACGTTGCGTGCGGAAGCGGCGCGGGCGTTCGTGTCGGCGGCAGTTGCGCCGCCCTGTTTGGATGCGCCCGCCTTGTCGGCGACGGCGGCGGCATTCATCTTCTCGATGCGCGCGGAGATGCGGCGGTCGAGGTCTGTGATCTGTTCGGGCGTGAGAGGGTAGATGTTGGTCTGGTTGTGGTAGAGCTTCGCGCCCGTCACGATGTCTGCGATTTTGAAGCCGTGTTCTTCGGCCTTCGCGATCAACTCCTGAATCGTCATTGGCGGCGGCACGAGCGAGAGCGGCGAAGGCTTCTCTTCGAGCGTTTCCGGCACGGTCGCGGCGCGCGGCGTCTCCATCGGTAACTCGTCGCCCGTCTCGCGTTTCATGTGGTTGATGAAATCGGAGAACGTGACTGCGCCCGTCAACTCGAAGCCGACTTCGAAGGCCGGGCTGTTCGACTTGACGACCTGACAGACGCGCACGACTTCGCCGTCGCGCTCTTGCAGCGAAACTTCGACCATGATGTCAACGAAGTATTCCAAGCCGCTCGCCGTCATCGGCAGCACGCGCCCGACCTCGTTGTCCTCCTTCGCCTCTTTCCCCTTCGCCGGAATCTGATCCACGATGACGACGGACTTTCCGCTCTCGATGCACAGGCGGCGCAGGACGCCCTGCAGGATCATCTGGTCGGCGGCGAGTTCTTCCGCCGAAGGCTGTGCGAGCGGATCATTCGTGCGTTCGCGCACCGCCGCCACCATCTCGCTGTGCTTCGCGCTGAAATACGACGCCCACGAATCGAGCGCGAAACAGCCGTAGTTCTGCTCCTGTCCTTCGCCGGAAAGCGCCCAGTCAATAAACTCCGGCAGTTCGTCCGGGTGCTCGATCTCCAGACCGTCGAAGACCGTGCCGTTGCCTTTCAAGAGACGGGATTTGCGTTCCACGTCGAAGATGCAGAGGCGACCCATCCCGGCCTCCGCCATGCTGCGGACGAAATGGCTTTTGCCTACGCCCGCCCCGCCGCGCACCGCCATCACCAGACGTTGTTGGCGCGGGCGGCGGCTGAGCGGATTGACTCTCGGTTTTCTTGTGTTGCTCATCACTTGCTCCTTAACAGTGTTTCGTTTTTTCGGTGACGGTGTGCGTGTT
>DASQDV010000039.1:0-11063 GCA_035633995.1 Pyrinomonadaceae bacterium
TTCCGCGCCGCGTCGGGGTTGCCCGTCGTCGTCTCGCAAGGCGTCTCGGCGCTCGGCGCAGGCACAACGCTCGTCGCGCAGAGCGGCGCGATCCCGCTGTCCGATCCGGCAAGTTTGCGGACGGGCGTGCATCACGGAGTCGGCGGCTCGAACAACGTCGGCACGAACGGCGACCCCGCGACGGGCGGCTCGGCCATCAACCTCTTCCAAAACCCGGAGGCGGCATTCAACAATTTCAGGAGAATTTTGATCAGTCAGGACGGGCGTTCCGGCAGGTCGAACCCGTTGCGCGGTTTTTCGATGTGGAACTTAGACCTCTCGCTCGCTAAGACCACGCACCTCAGCGAAAACATTGCGGCGCGCTTCTCTCTCGACTTCTTCAACGTCTTCAACCACACGCTTTTCTCGAACCCGACGCTCGACCTGACCAACTCGCGCAGTTTCGGCGTCGTCACGCAACAGAACGTCCCGACCCGTCGCGAGTCCGCGAGCCGTTGGATACAGTTCGGCCTGCGCCTGGAATTCTGACGTTGCTTCGCGCGCGATCATTTAGCGCGCCGTAGATCACGGCTCGCGAACTTCTCCGGTTAGCGTCCCTCTTCGATGATGATCTTCGCGATGCGTTCGGCGAGCGCGGCGATGGTGCGCGAAGGGTTGACGCCGAGCGCTTCGGGGATGATCGCGGCGTCGGCGACGTACAAATTTTTGTAACCGAACGCCTCGCCCCTGTGGCTGACCACGCCTGTGGCGGGCGTGTCGCCCATGTTGCAGCCGCCGAGCGGGTGCGGCGTGATCAGGTCTTTCGACAGCAGCCACCCGGCGGGCACGAGCGCCTTGCCGCCCGTCACCTCTGCGAGTTTCTTGTGCATGTTGACGACGGCGTTAATGGAGGCTTCCGACTCCTTGATGTTCCATGAAAGGTGGAGGCGCTGCGCCCCGAAGAACCAGAATTGTTTCTTAAGGCTGAGCGTGCCGTCGGCCTTGTCAACCGCCTGCGCGAACCAGGGCATCACGTTTGTGAAAGGGTCGCGCCGGAGCGCGTCGCGGATTGAGGCGATGAGTATTTCGGCCTGCGACTCTTTGGGCGGTGGGTTTCCGGCCTGTCGTCTCATGTTGTAGCCGAGCAGGTCGGGAAAGCCGCCGTCCTCGATCCAGAACGACTGTCCCTCCTGTGTGCGATCAAGAAAATCAATGGCGGTGTTGATGGTCGGGCCGCGCGTCGGGTGTATCTCGCGTTTGGCGTAGATGGCGGGCGTCAGGAAGTCGCCGTTGCTGCTCCAATTTCGCCCGACGAACGAACTGAGTTGCGGCAAACTTTTCGTCACGTTGCGGCAGCGCAGGAGCAACTCGGTCGAGCCGAGCGAACCGGCGGCGACGACGACGATGCGCGCGGTGAGACTGCCCGCGATGCGCCGGTTATTTTCCAGCCGGTCGAAAGAGACGCGGAAGCCGCCCGTCACCTGTTCGACGTTATTCACCAGATGCAGCGGTCGCACTTGTGCGCCATGCTTCTCCGCCCAAGGGATGTAATTCAGGTCGAGCGTGTTGCGCGCGTCAACTTTGCAGCCGATGTCGCAGGTGCCGAGATGAATGCACGTTCCCTGCTCCACGCCCTGCGCGTTGACGAACCGCTTCGAGGCTTCGAGGGGCAGCGGGTTTTCCGGGTCGTAAGTCAATTCGGGGTCGAAGGAGATGGCGAGCGGGAGCAGTTTGAAGCGGTCGCCGTGCCCCAGTTTCTCCGCGCCCTCTTTCATCAACTTCATGCGCGGGTTCCACTGCTTGTCCGGAACTTTCTGCACGTTCATGAACTTCGCCACGCGTTCGTAGTGCGGCTTGAGTTCGGCGTAGGTGATTTCGGGCGGCCAGCCCGCTTTGAAAGTTTCGGGCGGAGGTTCGACCGAAACGTTGGCGTAGAGAAGCGAGCCGCCGCCGACGCCCGCGCCCTGCGCGACCGACATATTCGGGAAGACGCGCAGGTCTAACCAGCCGTTCATGCGTTCGGGCTTATCGTAGTTCCAAATCCAGGGGTCGTCGGGCTTGCGCGGGTAAGTGCTTTTGTCCCACCTGCGCCCGCGCTCCAGAATCGCAACCTTGTACCCGGCTTCGGCCAGACGACAGGCCGTGATCGCGCCGCCGAATCCGCTGCCGATGACTATCACGTCGAAGTCCATAGAGTTTTGTCCTCGCTTCGGGTGGGATTGGCTCGACCGAGCGCAATCTGGTTATTGACGGGGCGGAAACCGGCGAAGGCGTTGAGTGTGCCCGCCGGCGGGAAAGCGACGCAGAAAACGGCGACACTGTATGCCCGCGCTCCGAGAGTGTCAAGAGTCTATTTTGCGACTCTACAGGCGGCATCGCGCGCCTACTTTTTTGCGAGTATGTTGGAAGCGGATCAGGGAATCAACAAGACCTTGCCCGTCGTCGCGCGTCCTTCAAGCTGCCGGTGGGCTTCGGCGGCTTCCGCGAGCGGGAACGTCTTTGCCGTCCTCAGTTTCCACTCGCCCGCCGCGATCCACTCGAACACTTCGCCCGCGCGCCACAGCAACTCCTCGCGCGTCAGCGTGTAATGCGCAAGGCTCGGACGCGTTAAAAAGAGCGACCCCTTTTGTGCCAGAAGCGCCGCATCGAAGGGCGGCACCGTGCCGCTCGACTGTCCGAACAGAGCGAGCATGCCGCGCGGCGCGAGACAATCGAGGCTCTTTAAGTAAGTCGTCCGCCCCACCGAGTCGTACACGACTTCGACGCCGCGCCCTCCGGTTGCGCGCCGCACCTCTTCCTGAAAATCCTGCTCCGTGTAGTTGAAGACTTCGTCCGCGCCCGCCTCGCGCGCGAGCGCGGCCTTCTCTGCGGTCGAGACCGTGCCGAACACGCGCGCCCCCCGCCGCTTCGCCATTTGAATGAGCAACAGCCCGACGCCCCCTGCGGCGGCGTGGACGAGCGCCGCCTCGCCGCGCTTGAGCGGGTAGGTTGAAGTCACGAGATAGTGCGCCGTCATTCCTTGCAGCATCGCCGCCGCAGCCGTCTGCGCTTCGACGCCTTCGGGCACTTTCACGAGCTTGGCAGTGGGCACGACGGCGTACTCGGCGTATGCGCCCGGAGCCATCGCGTAGGCGACGCGGTCGCCCGCCCGTATCTCGCTGACGCCGTCGCCGACCGCCGCCACCGTGCCCGCCGCCTCCGAACCCGGCGTGAACGGAAGCGGCTGCGGGTACAAACCCGTGCGGTGATAAACGTCTATGTAGTTGACGCCGATGGCTTCGAGCCTGACGAGCGCTTCGCCCGCTTTCGGTTCAGGCCAATCAACATTTTGATAGACGAGTTTGTCAGCCCCGCCGTACTCTGCAACTCTGATCGCCTTCATCTCTTGTCCTCTTGTGCCACGATTTTCAGCTCGCCAAAATTCAACCCGAATGCAGGCAGACTTTTTAGCGCGAATGTCTCAAGGGTGTATCATACACCTCCGACTTTGGGGAAAAGTGGAGGATGTTCGTGGCGCTCAAACTCGTGCAAATTGATTATCTCTTTTCCGGCCCGTGGGGCGACGAGATGTCCGAAGCCTACGCCGAACTCGCGCACAGGATCGCGGACGTTCCCGGTCTCATCTGCAAGGTCTGGACGGAGAACCGTGAGACGGGCGAGGCGGGCGGCATTTACCTGTTCGAAGACGAAGCCTCGCTCGACGCTTATCTGGAACCGAAGATCGAGCGGCTCAAGGAGTTCGGCATTCAAGGTATTCGCGCCAAAAAATTCGACGTGAACGAACCGCTGACGCGTATCACCAGAGGCAGGCTGAGCGCGTAACCCTTCGCGCGTTACTCGTATCTGAGCGCCTCAATCGGGTTCAAACGCGCCGCCTTCCACGCAGGCCACAACCCGAAGCCCACGCCTAAGCCCACCGACACGGCGAAGCCCACGACGGGCGCCCAGAGCGGAATGTAAGTCGGCATGATGGTGCGTATGACGAGGGCGATGATCGAGCCTAAGACGATGCCGAGCACGCCGCCGAGTCCCGTCAACGTGGCGGCTTCGATCAAAAACTGAATCACGATGTCGCGCCGGCGTGCGCCGATGGCCTTGCGCACGCCGATCTCGCGCGTGCGCTCCGTCACCGAGACGAGCATGATGTTCATCACGCCGATGCCGCCGACGAGCAGGCCGACCGAAGAGATCGCCACCATCAGCGCGAAGACGCCGCCCGTGATCGCGCCGAACTGTTCGATGATCTGATCGGAAGTTTGCACGCCGAAGTTGTCCGGCTTGTCGTGCGGCACGTGCCTTCTCTTGCGCAACAACTCGCGTATCTCTTCGAGCGCCTGCTTCATCTTGCCCGGCTGCGCCTGCGCCATGATGAAGTTGTCTTCCACGTCCGGGTACAAACGCTGCAACGTGAGATAGGGCAGATAGACGGCCTTGTTTTCGTTGTTCGGGTCTTCCGCGCCGACGAGGAACGTCTCGCGCTCCGCCAGCACGCCGACCACGCGGTAGTAACGCCCGTTGATCATCAACTCCTGTTCAAGCGCGTTCGTAAAGGGGTAGAGCGTGTTCGCCACGTCGCGCCCGATGACGACCACGTCGGCGCGGCGCGCGTTCTCCTCGTCCGTGAAGTAGCGGCCTTCGGCAATCGTCGTGACGCCCATGCGGAAGTAGGCCGGGAGCGTCCCCTGCACGGTCGCGTTGGTCATCTCGATCTCGCGGTGGCGCACGTTGACGCGTTCCGTGAAAGGGCCTGCGGTGAAGTCCACCGGCGACATGAACGGTGCCACATACGTCACCGACGGGCATTCGCTCTGGATGGCGAGCGCGTCCTCGTAGCTCAAGGGCTTGCGCATGCGCTCCTCCGCCGACGGGTTGAAATTGAAGCCGGGGTCGAAGCGATAAGCATAGACGGAGTTCGTCCCGAACGATTCGATCTCTTTGGAGACGCGCGCGTCTATCCCCGAGACGAACGCCGCGATCACGATGACCGTCATCGTGCCGATGACCACGCCGAGGATGGTCAGAAACGAACGCAGCTTGTGCTGCCAGAGCGTGTCGAGCGCCATCAGGAGATTTTCATAAATGTCGCTGCGAAAGAGGTTCATAAAAAAATCGTCCGTCGTCCGTTGTCAGTCGTTCAAATCCGTCTTTTGCGAGTTGTGTGATAGCCACTAAACAACAGACGACTGGCGACTGACAACGGACAAATCCTAATCCGCCCGGAGCGCTTCAATCGGGTCGAGCCGGGCGGCTTTCCACGCCGGGTAGACGCCTGAGATCAGGCCGACGCTTCCTGACACGCAGAGGGCAGCCGCGACGGCGACCCAGGGGAGCGCGGTGGGCACGGGCGTCAGCGTGGCAACCAGTTTTGCGAGCAGGTAGGCGATGGTGACGCCCGTGATGCCGCCGAGCAGCGAGAGAATGGTGGATTCGGCCAAAAACTGTTTGAGGATGTCGTGCCGCCGCGCGCCGATTGATTTGCGGATGCCGATCTCTTTCGTGCGCTCGGTGACGGAGACGAGCATGATGTTCATGATGACGATGCCGCCGACGACGAGCGAGATCGAAGTGACGCCGACGGCGGCCAGTTGGATCGTGCCGAAAATTTTGTCGCGCAGTTCGTTGATCGCGCTCGGCGTGACGATGCCGAAGTTGTCTCGCTCGCCCGCGTCTAGATTGCGCCGCGCACGCATCACGACGCGCGCTTCGTCCACCGCGTCGAGGTAGGAGGCGGCGCTCGTCGAAGTGACGCTGAGCGTGATCGAGCGGCGTGAGCCGTAGAGCGCGAGGAAGGTGGAGAGCGGGACGGAGACGTACATGTCGCGCGTCTGGCCGAAGACCGAGCCGAGCGCCTTGCCGACGCCGAGCACTTTGTAAGGCCGCCCGTCAATTTTGATGTGCTGGCCGAGCGGGTCGCCGGTCGGGAAAAGTTTTTCCGCCACGTCCGCGCCGATGAAGCAGACCATGCGGCGCGTCTCGTCTTCCGCTTTGGTGAAATAGCGCCCGGCGCTCGCCTCGATCCGCTCGATGTCGGCGATGTTGGGCGTGGTCGCGTTGACGCGCACCTGAAAGAGCGTCGTCGCGCCGAACTTCACGTCGCCCATGCTCTGCTCTTTGCCGCCGACATCCCTGATCGCGCCGCCCGCCTGTGCGCGCAAGGCTTCGAGGTCTGCCGCCGTCACGTCCTTGTTGCGCCGCCGCGCCGCGTTCAAAACTTCGACGCTGGAAAAATCTTCAATCGAATACTTCTGCACGGCGAAAGCGTTCGTGCCGATGTTCGCGATCTTCTCGTCAACGTAAACGTTGAAGCCCTCGATCAAAGACACGACGACGATGACGGTGGCGACGCCGAAGATGACGCCGAGCAGAGTTAAAAACGACCGCAGTTTATGGGTCAGGATCGAAGATAAGGCCAGCTTCAACGCTTCGATGAAAGGCATCCGAAAATCCCTCTCCGGCAAGTCTGTGCGAGGGCGCAAAACTCAATTTAAAATACGCTGCCGGAGGTCGGAAGTTTCAATCCGCGCGCGAGGCATTCAGAGTTTACTCCGAACCTTGTTAAGATCGAACGGTGCATGAAAGCCCCGGAGAAATGGGGTCATAATTTGTGGCAGAGCGAAAGGGCGCGTAAGAAACGGGATGATTTCCGGCAGCGCGCGGCTTCGTGTGACGTGGTAGATTGGGGGAGGCAGTGGCGCGCGCGGACTCGTCGTTGCGTCGCTTCGTGGAGAGTTGTTTGCGTGCGTCCGAGACCGACACCGGAAAAGTTTGAGCAGAAAAAGTTTGAGCGGCGAAACGCTCGCGCGCCGCGTTTGAGTTTATTCATTCCGGGTTTATTCATTTCGAGTTCATTCAATATGAAGATTCTACGTTTCACGGTCGCCTGTCTCGCGCTGCTGGCCGTCACATTTGGGTTCCGGTCGCTCGCGCAAGAGGCGGGCGCGCCGCGTTTCGAGGATTACCGCGTCGCCACGCGGCGCGGGCGGGTTGCGCCGCTCGACCTCGGCAGCCACAAATTAGCGCGCCACTACCGGACGCTGCTGCGCCAGCAACAAAGGGATGAAGGCATCAACTTCGCAGGTCAGTACACGCTCGCCTCCGTCGGCTGCGGCACGGGCTGTTCGGTCACCGCGATTATTGACGCGCGCACGGGCAAAGCGTATTTCCCCGGAGAGCTACAGGGCTGGACGAGCATCGTCGGCGATTATGAATTTGCGGAGGGCGAGGATATTCGAACTTTCCGCGCCGACAGCAGGCTGCTGCGCACCATCGGGCGTCCGAGCATCGGCGAGGCGACGGAGGAACGACACGGAGCGAGCGGCATCTATTATTACGAATGGGTCAACCGACGCCTCCGTCTCGTGCACTTCACGCCCGTCGGCTCTTATCCCGATGCCGACCCGCCGGAGAGACGACCGAGATAGCTACAGAGAGTGCGGCTCAACCCCGCCGACGACGCGCGCCCCTTCGCGGGCGTAGAGGCGTGTGAGGTGAAACGATGAACATTCGCGCAGAATCAGCAGACGACTACGCGGCGGTTCGCCGTGTGAACGAACAGGCTTTCGGGCGACCGGACGAGGCCGCGCTGGTTGATGCTTTGCGGAAGCGCGTCGAGCCGCATATATCGCTCGTCGCCGTAGTGGAGGGACAGGTTGTCGGCCACATCTTCTTCAGTCCGGTGGTCATCGAGTCTGAGGCACAAGCGTTCACGGCGATGGGTCTGGCACCGATGGCGGTGCTGCCGGAATTTCAGAATCAGGGCATCGGCTCCGCGCTGGTGCGAAGCGGTCTGGAAGAATGCCGCCGGGTGGGACACGAGATTGTCGTCGTCCTCGGGCATCCCGAATATTACCCGCGCTTCGGTTTCGTTCCGGCCAAACAAAAAGGGTTGAGTTGCGAATATCCCGTTCCCGACGAGGTCTTCATGGCGCTGGAGTTGACGGAAGGAGCTTTGGCCGGGCGCCGGGGAATGGTCAAGTACAGCCCGGAGTTCGGCAGCGTATGAGCGGCGCAACTCGACAGCCGACCCGGCGCAAAAGTCATTGCTCGCCGCTCCGGGCGCAGTAGTAGTGGCAAAAGCAAACTATTGAAAACGTGCAGGGCGAGTCGGCAAAGCGTCGTGCCCGTCTGCTCGTTCAGTCGGCTCCCGTTCACTGATACGACTGCTCTAGTCTCTCTTTCGGCCACGAACAACGAGAAACCAGGGATTTTTGGTGAGGCGCTCGTAGCCCTCCGGGTGCACGCGCCGGAAATCCTCTGTCGGTTGAGGTTCCAACAACCGCTCGATGAAAAAGCCTGCCGAGTCCAGAGCTTCGTTGATGGCCGTCAGCGGGCGACGATAGAACCTCATCTTTCCGACCCCCCAGTCATCCTCCAACAACTCTACGGCGAAGTAATCTTCCCTGTCGAAAAGCTTCCAATCCATGAAGGGGTGATGGGTGGAAAAGACCAGTACCCCATGCGGTTTCAAAATGCGGTGGAATTCACGAAACACCGGTTGCCAGTCTTTGAGGTAATGCATGACCAGCGGGCAGACCACCACGTCAAATTCACCATCTCCGGCAAACTCCAACGGGGCAGCCAGGTCGGCTTGCAGCACATGCGCGCGCTCACCCACGCGTGCCTGGGTGAGGGTCACAAATTCTAAATTGACATCGAAGGCGGTGACCTCTGCTCCACGACCGAGCAGGTATTCGGCATACCAGCCGGAACCGCAGCCTGCATCCAACACCCTGGCGTTCATCAGGGATGGCAGCAGAGAAATGACGGCTGGCCGTTCGTAGTAAGCATTCCACGGTTGGGTATCAACTATTTCGGCATACTTACCGGCTATGCCTTCGTAGCTTGCCCCCGTGTGTTCGGTCATTCGTTTCATTTTCAGGTCTTTGCCCTGTTCAGATTACCCGCAGATTATGAAGGCGGCTAACGCCTGTCAGGCCAACGGCAGCGGTGAGATTGTTTATTGAGACAGAGCGAGGTGACTGATCCGGTTAACAATTCGTGGTTTGTTTCGCCCGTCGCCCGCTCGCACTTCAAGCCGTCCACTGCCAGCAGGCCAGTCGCCAATCGCTGCGGCCTTCGACGACAAGCGCCGCCGCATAACCGTCTGCGGGCGTGAGCGCGGCGAGAGACCACAGGGCGGCTTTCTGCGGGTCGCCTTCGACGCTCAACAACTTCGCCGCTGCGCCGGGCGCGAGTGTCACTTCGAACGAATCGAGCGGCATTGACAAGCCCTCGCCGCACGCCTTGATGAAGGCTTCTTTTCTCGTCCAGCAGTTATAGAACGCTTCACACTTCTCGCCCTCCGGCAGCGACTTCAGGGCGGCGCATTCCGATGGCGAGAAGAAACGCTGCGCTATCGCTTCCATATCCGCAAGCGCGCGCACCTGTTCCAAGTCAATGCCCAACTCGCGACCCCGCACAACGGCGCAGAGAGCCAGGTCTTGCGAATGCGCCATGTTGATGCCGAGCGCGTGGCCGCCGAACTCCGCCTTCAAAGAAGGCTTGCCGTAAGCGTTGTAGTCGAAACGTAATGCCTGCGGCTCGAAGCCCTGATAGCGTGCGAGGATCGTTCTGAACGCCGCGCGCGCGGTGATGAAGCGTCGGCGGTCGCGCTCGAAGCGGAAGCGTGCGGCGCGCGCTGCCTCGTCTTCCGAGAGCAGCGCGGCGAACTCATGATGATGCGCAGGAAGCGCCTGATCCAGAAAGATGCGCCAGACGTGAACCTCTCCGGGCGGCAGAGACAAGTCCGCCGGTGGCCGTTGCCACGATTCTCCAGTGCCCGGCGGTTGACTCAATTGATTTGCCTCACGGTTGTGACAGGTAGCGCGTGCGCAGAATCTCGCGGTGGTGTAGTTCGTGCCCCGCGATGATGTATGCCAGAGCGCGCACGCTCGCCTCGCTGTCGTTAGCCAGACCGCTGCGCGTCCACGCCTCTCTGTCCAGATGCTTGAAGAGGTAGAGCGTTGCGCGCCTGACGCTCTCGAATTCGGCGGCGAGGTCGGCGAGCGAGCAACTGTCGAACGAAGCGTTGCGGATGTAGTCGTCCTGCTCGTAACCGGGCAGCGGGGTTTTGTCGTTGCGTGCGAAGCGCAGCGCGCGGTAAGCGAAAATGCGCTCGCTGTCGATCATGTGCCCGACGAGTTCCTTCATGCTCCACTTGCCGGGCGCGTAGCGGAATCCCGCCTGCGATTCCTCGATGCCGCGCAGGAGTCGAAGAGTCTCTTCAAGCTGCGCGCCGAGTGCCGAGAGTATGTCGCCGTCCGCCACGAGCGAGACGTACTTGCCGTAATAAGACAGGTATTCGGTGTCGTCAGGTCTGTCAATTTTAAGATTTGCCATCGAATGATTCCTCCCTGGCGCGGGAAACGCGGGGCGTCCGAAATTTCATCATGCAAATTTGAAGTTTGAGCCGGCGCCGGAGCGCAACGCTTTCTCGTAAATTATCGCGGCGGCGGCGGCATCCTGCAACGCCATCCCGGTGCTGTCGAAGACGATGATCTCTTCGTCGGAGCTTCTCCCCGTCTTTTTTCCGGCCACGACTTCACCGAGTTCGGCGTACACGTCCGAGCGCTGCAACAATCCCGCATCCAGCGCGTGGTGCAGTTCGCCTATGACGGCACACTGATCCAGTATATCCGCGACAACCTTGTGCGGGGCGGCCAGGAGCGACGGGTCTAACTCCTGCTTATCTTCGCTGTCCGCCCCGACCGCCGCGATGAACGTTCCGGGCATGACGTGCTGCCGGTTCAGGAAATATTTTTTCGACGGCGTGCACGTCACGCAAATATCGCTCTGCGCGACGGCGGCAGCCAGATCGCGCGCGTGCTCGATCTCGATGTTCAACTGCCCCGACAGTTCCGTCGCAAACCGTGCGGCCTGCTCTGCCTCCACGTCGTAAGCGAAGACGCGTGCGAGCGGCCTCACCTGCAACAACGCGTGGAGCGAAATTCGACCTTGATTGCCGCACCCGCAGATCGTGGCGACCGTCGCATCGCGCCGCGCGAGATACCTGGCGGCGACGGCGGTGGCCGCGCCCGTGCGCCGGATCGTGATCTCGATGGAATCCATGAGGGCTAAGGGCTGCC
>DASQDV010000040.1:0-6941 GCA_035633995.1 Pyrinomonadaceae bacterium
CCGAGGGTGCGTGCGGCGCGTGTGATGTTGCCGTTGTGCCGGCGGAGCGTGTCGGTGATGATGTGGCGTTCCATGTTTTCGACGGCGGTGGCGACGGCTTCGGAGAGCATAACGTTGGGTGGGAGGTTGCCGGGAAGCGCGGCGTAAGTGGCAGCGGCGGCGGCGTCGGGCGTCGCGGCCTGCGAATCATGCGTCGTCTGTGGCGGCGTGGAGACGCGCGAGAGTTCGGGGGAGAGTTGGTCGGGAGTGATGATCGTGCCGTCTTCGGCGCGGGCGACGGCGCGCTGCAATTCGTTGCAGAGTTGGCGGATGTTGCCCGGCCAGTCGTTGACCATCAGGAGGTCTACGGCCTGCGGCGCGATCTGCACGTCGGTGCGCCCGAATTTCTCGGAGTAGTGATTGACGTAGTAGTTGACGAGCGCGGGTATCTCCGAACGGCGCTCGCGCAGCGGCGGCACTTGCAGGCGGATGACGTTCAGGCGGTAGTACAAATCTTCGCGGAACTGCTTGCGCTCGACCATCCCTTCGAGGTCGCTGTTGGTGGCGGCGATGATGCGCACGTCCACCTTCTGCGGGCGCTGCTCGCCGAGCGGTTGGAGTTCGCCTTCCTGTAGGAAGCGCAGAAGTTTCGGTTGCACGTCGAGCGGCAGGTCGCCCACTTCGTCTATGAAGAGTGTGCCGCCTTCAGCCGTGCGGATGACGCCGGGCGAATCGGCGACCGCACCCGTGAACGCGCCGCGCCGGTGGCCGAACAGAAAACTCTCGGACAGTTCTTTCGGAATAGCCGTGCAGTTGAAAGGCACGAACACTTTGTCGCGGCGCGAAGAGATGGCGTGGATGGCGCGTGCGATCAACTCCTTGCCCGTCCCCGATTCGCCCGTAACGAGCACCGTCACGTCCGACGAGCGAATCTTGTGCAACTCTTCGACGAGTTGCGTCATGGCGGGGCTGGAATGGATGAAGCCGGGCATCAGGCTCGCGCCCGATTGCGACGCCTGAAAGCCTCCGTCGCGCGCGTCGCGCAGGCGTTCGCGGACGGCGCAGAGGTCGAGCCCCATTTCGGCTACGCGGAGCAGCGTCTCGACCGCTTCGCCGCCCGCCAGTTCGGTTGACGTGCGGGGCGAGACGAAGAGGGTGGCGGGCGCGGCGTTCGCCACGCGCAGCCGGATCACCGCCGCGTCGTGCTCCGCCGCGACGCGCTCTCGCTCGTCGTCGCTCTCGGCGCGAGCCCATGCCTCCGCGACGCGTTCGCCCTCGCGCGCGGCGTAACCGTGCGAGACGACGACCCTCTGAGGTCGCGCGTCCTCTCCCGGTTCGACGATCAGGACTTTGCGCGCCATCGTCTCGTGCCGGATCAAGGCCGCGAATTCGCGCAGGAGCAGTTCGCGCGAGGCCACCGCCTCCGCCATCCGCAGGATGAAACGCTGCGAGCGCGCGGGCGGCGAGGCCGAGACGCCCTGCGGCGGGCGTTGGCCGAGCGCGGCGAGCGATTCCTGCGCGCGCTTGAGGTCGAGCGTCGCGCCCAACTCGCCGAAGATGTGCGCGGCGGTGGCGAGAGGTTCAGCGGCGCGCTCAGGTTGCGAGAGAGCATAAGCGCCGCCGAGTTCGAAATAGGCGCGTGCGGTGCGGTAGCGGTCGCCGAGTATTTCGTAGATCGAGACGCTGCGCCCGAAGTGGTGCGCGGCGAGCACGGCGTTCTCCTGCTCTATGGCGAGCAGGCCGCTCAGGCGTTGCGCCTCGCCCGCAATCGCCATGTCGGCGACGGAATCTTCGAGCAAGTTCGTCACCTTGCCGAGCAGCGCGGCCGAACTTTCCGCTTCGCCCTGCCTGAGACGCGCTTCGGCTAACAGCAGGTTCGATTCGCTGATCGCCTGGCGGTCGCCGATGCGCTCGGCCAGCACGAGCGCATCGCGTCCCATGTCGAGCGCGGCGGCCACGTCGCCCGCCGCGAGATGACAACGACCGAGCGTGCGCAGAGCCTGCCCCGCATACCACTCGTTGCCGTTCTCATGGGCGAGTTTGACGGCGCGTTCAAGGAGGCTCCGTGCGTCTTCGAGTTCGCCGCGCAGCATGCGCAGTTCGCCGAGCGAGTCGAGGATCATCGGCACCTGCGCGCCGCGCTCGTCCACTTCGAAGGCGAGTTCGAGCGCGTGCTTGAGAGCCTGATGAGCGCGCTCCCAGCGGCCTACGACCGTGAGATTGATGGCGAGGTTGTTGTAGCCGGTGGCGGCGTTGGCCTTGTGCTCGGTGCGCTCGTAATACTTGATGGCCTTTTCGAGGTGGCGTATGCCGTCGTGCGGGCGGCGTAGAAACCAGCAAGCCCCGGCCATGTTGGCGTAGATTTTACCGAGCAGGAAAGGGGCGGGACGATTCCCTATGAGCTTGGCCGCCTGCTCCGAGTGCGTGAGCGACGATTCGTAGCGGCCTTGCAGGATATCTACGAGGGCGAGGCCGTTGTTAGTCTCGGCCAGCCCGCGCCAGTCGCCCGCGCGCCGGTAGTGTTCGAGCGCCTTCTCCGAGTGGTCGCGCGCGATGCGGTGCTCGTTGATGCTGCGATAGACGCGCGCCAGCGCATCGTAGACCGCGCCGCGCTCGGCATCCGCGCCCGCCTCCGGCGCGTCGCGCAGGGCTGTATTGAGGTGCGCGATGGCGGTCGGGTAGTCGCCCGTGTAGGTGAAGGCGAGTCCGAGTTGGACGCGCACACGGATGTCTGTTTCGGGGTCGAGCGCGCGTCGCGCGTCCGGCGACTCGTAGACGCGTATCACTGCGAGCGAGTCGTTGAAATGACCCTCCATCGCGCGCGCCGCCGCGAGCGCGCAACGCGCCTGAGCCAGGAGCGTCTCGTCGTGAGCGGCGGACTTGATGAGGTCTGTGAGTTGCGCCTCGGCCTTGCGCGAAAGCCCCTGATCGAGCATGGAGCGCGCGGAGTTGAGTCGGCTCGTGAGCGCGGCGCGGGTTTGTGAAGCGTCAATGTCCGTGCGCGCGCCTCTCCGCTCGCGGGTCGCCTCATTCTCATGCGCCCGCCTCGATTCGCGCTCGTTCTCCGGCGCGTCTTCACGAGGTATGCTCGAACGATTCATGCTTAAACGGCACGGGTGATGCCTGAGAATGGCTTCAGACCGCTCACTGTGTTTTGACCGGTAGGACTGGGAAGGATAGGCAACGCCGCCAACACTGCGCCGCCTGTTTGCGACCTTTTGCTCAATAAGCAGCAAGGAATTTAACACGGACGCGCGCAGGCCGTCCACACGAACGCTTCGTCACACAAAGCGTTTACGGTGCCTGACGCGAGACAGAGAGCGTGCTTGGCAATAAGGAAATAACGGGGCGCGCTTCGACGACCGGCTACAGGGGTCAAACTTCAGTTGCCGGGCAGCGGACAGTGATTCAGTCGCCTCCGGAGAGCGAGGCGAGCGGAAGAATCGTCGAGGGGATGGGTTCCAGAAACCGCGAGACGACGGGGAAGGAATCGCCGTCCGCGCCGCGATAAGGGTTCAGCGGGTAGACGAAATAGAGATGTCGCTTCGCCCGCGTCGCGGCGACATAAAGCAGCCGCCGCTCCTCTTCCAGATCATCAAACTCATCGGAGGAGCGCGAGGAAGGGAACCAGCCGTCGGTCATCCAGATGACGAACAGGGCATCCCACTCCAAACCTTTCGCCGAATGCACCGTCGAGAGCGTGACGTAACCGCCACCGCGCGGCTCCCTGTTCGAGTGGGCTGCGTCCGAGGGGTCGAGCGCAACGTCCGAGAGCAACTCGGCTGAGCTTTTGTATCGCTTGGCGATTGTCTGCAAGTGTTCGAGGTCGCGCGCGCGTCGCGGATGGTCGTCGTAACGGGCTTTCAAAATAGGCCGGTAAAAACGGAGCACGGTTGAGAGTTGCGCGCTCGGCGATCTGTTCTCGACGAGGCTGCACCACATGCGCGCCAGCCGGCTCAACTGCTCTTTGTAAGCGGCGCGCGCCGGAAAGCGATGCAGCTTCTTGAAGAGGCTCTCTTTCGTCCGCGTCGCCCTGAACTCTTTTCGCTCGACGCCGAGATAATCGAGTATCTGGTTGACCGTCGCGTCGCCGATGTGGTCGATCAGTTTCAGGGCGCGGAACCACGAGAGCGTGTCCGACGGGTTGACGACCACGCGCAGGAAGGCCAGCGCGTCTTTGATATGAGCCGATTCGGCAAACTTGATGCCGCCGAATTTACGGAACGGGATGCCGTGCTTGCCGAGTTCTATCTCCAGGTCGAACGAGTGGGAACTGGCGCGAAACAGAACGGCGATCTCGCCGAGCGGCACGCCTTCCTCGCGCAACTCTTCGATCCGCTCGGCGACAAAGCGCGACTGCTCGTTTTCGTCACGCGCGCTAACGGCCACCGGAAGTTGATCGCCTTCGATGCGCGAGAATAGACGCTTCGCATAGCCGTCTTTCACATCAGAGATGATCGCGTTGGCTACGTCGAGAATCGGCTGCGTGCTGCGGAAGTTCTCTTCGAGTTTGATGACCTGCGCGCCGGGAAAGAGCGCGGGGAACTCAAGCATATTCCTGTGGCTCGCCCCGCGAAACGAATAAATCGACTGGCACTCGTCTCCGACGACCGCCACGTTATCGTGCGTCGCCGTCAGCCGTCGCACGATCTGCGCCTGAAGCCGGTTGGTGTCCTGATACTCGTCCACCATGATGTAGCGATACTGCTCGGAGAGTCTCTGGCACAACTCTGCGCTCGCTTCGAGGGCTTCGCGCAGGCGCACGAGCAAATCGTCGTAGGTCAGCATGTGCCGCGTGCGCTTGAACTGCTCAAAAGCGTCGTATAGTTCTTCGAGGGCGGGGCGCTCGTCGGCAAAATGCGGGTAGGATTGCTTGAGCACCTCCGCCAACGGGCTGACCTTGTTGACCATCATGCTGAAGATCGAGCAGATGGTGCGCTTGCGCGGGAAGTGCCGTTCTCTGGTGAGCCGCATCTGCCGCCGCAACAGGTCGATCAGGTCTTCCGTGTCGCTGCCGTCGAGCACGGTGAAGTTACGCGCGACGCCCGCCTCGTCCGGAAACTTCCTGAGGACGGAGTGGCCGAGCGAATGAAACGTGCCGCCCGAAACTCGCTGGCAGCGCGCATCGGCCAGACTGGCCGCGCGGGCGAGCATGCTCGTCGCAGCCCGCCGCGTGAAGGTCAAGAGCAGCACAGACTCAGGCCGCACGCCAGACTCCACCAGACGCGCCACGCGATACACCAGCGTCCGCGTCTTTCCCGTGCCCGCCCCGGCGACGATCAAAAGCGGCCCTTCGGTCGTCGTCACCGCCCTGAACTGGGTTTCGTTCAATTCTTTCTCGTAGTCTATTCCGCGAGAGCGGGGCGCAAGCGTGACGCGCTTCAAGACCAGCTTTGTTTTAGTCCGTGTGGGCGCGGCCTGACCGAGTTCGAGGCTGCGCTTGAAAGCCCTGAGTTCCGCCGCGAAATCCGCGATTGTTTGATAGCGTTGCTTCGCCGTTTTGTCCAGAGCCTTGCAGATGACGCGTTGGAGTTCCGGCGGCAGTTGAGATTTGATGGCCTCCGTCAGTCTCGGTTCCTGGTGCAGGATGGCATGCATCGTGTCGATCTGGTGTTCACCCGCGAAAGGATGCGTGCCTGTCATCATCTCGCACAGGACGACGCCGAACGAGAAGATGTCGCAGCGCAGGTCAATTGGCTTGCCGAGCAACTGCTCCGGCGACATGTAATTGACCGTCCCCATGATCGTCCCCGAACGCGTCTCCTCAAAGCGTGTGAGAGTTTTCTGCGCGCTATCGACGGCGGCGAGCGCACGCTCGCGGCGGGGAACGAGTTTCGCGATGCCGAAGTCCAGAATCTTCGCGTAGCCGTCCCGGCTGATCATCAGGTTTTCCGGTTTGAGATCGCGGTGAATGATGCCCGCCTCGTGAGCTTTAGCGAGACCTCCGGCAATCTGTATCGCTATATCTAAAGTTTCCCTGACCTGTAGAGAGCGCGCCGCAATCTTCTGGCGCAGCGTCTCGCCCTCCACATACTCCATCGCCATGTACGGCTTGCCGTCGTCCTCTCCAAATTCGTAAACGGTGAGAATGTGCGGATGATTCAAAGCCGAAGCGGCGCGGGCTTCCTGTAGAAAGCGGCGGCGGCGGTCTTCCTGAGAGATGTATTCCGGCGGCAGGAATTTGAGCGCGACCACGCGATGAAGCTTTTCGTCATAAGCCTTATAGACCGCGCCCATCCCGCCCGCGCCGAGCGGTTCCATGATCCGGTAATGCGCGATAATATCTTCAGCGATCGGTTTCATGACCTGAGGAACACCATCACTCTTAGTCTAATCCAAACTAAGAGCACTAAGAAACCCGCCCCGCAGATCATTTACAAGACGTTTCTGCGGCACTCAATGTCACCTTAACTATTGGAAGCGCAAAGCCCCTCTGACCGATCGACGACGAGATGGTCGCGAGGCGAGGCACGTCTAGCTGCCTCGCCTCGCGGTTATCCACATACAGCAAGTTATAATGAAAAGTGCCGGGGCATTAATCCCCTCCAGAGGAACTTCATTGTTTGAAAGAGACTTTATTGTTCAGGGACAAACTTTATTGTTCGCTAACAAAATGTGTTCACGAACAATAAAGTTCTTCCCTAAACGGGTCGTAAGTCCTTTATTCCCGACTGCCCATAGTCGCTGGTTTGGAAATAAAGTTCTTCCCTAAAGCAAGATTCGCTTTTTGGATAGCGGATTAAACGAACAATAAAGTTCTTCCCTCAACTCTTCGTCAAGAGAGTAGTTGTTAGCTAAATGATTATTAAAATTTGTTGCACATTGATTCAAAAAGTAATAGATTAAATGACCGTCACAGTCTGCCAATGCAAGCATAAGGTTGCATTACTCACAACTTACCTGAATTGCTGCTTCGACCGGAGCGTTCTCTAAATACACTGTTATGAGGTAAGAGATGATTA
>DASQDV010000041.1:0-4416 GCA_035633995.1 Pyrinomonadaceae bacterium
GGCACGCGAAAGTCGAACGGCGATATGACGAACATTGAAAATTATGATGTGATCGTGGTGGGCGCGGGGCTGGGCGGTTTGCAGTGTGCGCGTCTGCTGGGCGGCGCGGGTCGGCGTGTGTTGCTCGTTGATCGTAAACGCGCGCTCGACGAGCGGGTTCACACGACGGGCATCTTCGTGCGCCGCACGCTCGAAGATTTTCCCTTGCCCGCCGATTGCCTCGGCGCCGCCGTTCGCACCGTCACGCTCTACTCGCCCGCGCGCCGCGCGCTCACGCTCCGCAGCCCGCACGACGAATTCCGCGTCGGTCGCATGGGCAAACTCTACCTCAGATTTTTGGCCGACTGCGAGCGCGCGGGCGTCCGTTGGCTGCCGGAGACGCGCTACGCCGGATGCGAAGCGACGACGGGCGGCCAATCAATCGTGCGGCTTGAAACCGGCGGGCGCGTGCGGCGCGTGCAGACCGGGTTTATCGTCGGGGCTGACGGCGCTCGCTCGCGCGTCGCGCGCGATCTGGGGCTTGACGAGAACCGCGAATGGATCGTCGGCGTCGAAGAGGTTTTAACGGGCGTGCCGCTCGAAGGCGAGCCGCGCTTCCACTGCTTCGTCGAGCCGCAACTCGCGCCCGGCTACATCGCCTGGGTCGTCGAGGACGGCGAGGAGACGCACATCGGCGTCGGCGGCTACGCAGCGCGTTTCGACCCTTTGCGCGCGCTCGAAAAGTTTCGCGCGAGTCTCGACAAACTTTTCGATCTACGCCGAGCCGAACTCGTCGAGCGACGCGGCGGGCGCATCCCCGTCGGCGGCGTGCTTCGCCGCATCGCGTGTGCGCGCGGCCTGCTGGTGGGCGACGCGGCGGGCGCGGTCTCGCCGCTCACGGCGGGCGGTTTAGACCCGACGCTGCGCCTCTCGAATCTCGCCGCAAGCGTCATCAACGATTACCTGGCGACAAACGATGCGGCAACATCGCTACAGCCTTATTCGGGCGACCTGTTCCGCACACGCTTCACGTCGCGCCTGCTCATGCGCCGCCTCTTTACGGCGACGCGCCGACCCGCTCTGCTCGAACTCTCCTGCGCCGCGCTCGGCCTGCCCGTCGTGCGCCGTCTCGCGCACCACGTCTTCTTCGGGCGCGGCTCGTTCCCCGATGTCGGGCAAGTTGTGCGCACGCCGTCAGCCGCGCAAAAACTGATCGCGCCGGAAATTCCGTGAGGTGAAAACTCGATGAACGAACAAATTTTTAGCCGGACAGGCGCGACGGGCGACGGCTTAGCTCAGCGCGCAAAGCAGGAGAGATGGCGCGCGTTCATGCGCAGGCAATTCCGGGGCGAGGCGACTCCGGCGCAAATGATCTTCGACATCACGGTCGGCATGGTGCTGCCAATTCTCTGTCTCGTGTTTGATCCGTTTGTGTTCCGCGCAAACGGTTTTGGGCGACCGCTGGCCGCTCAATTTCAGTTGTTCGCTTACACCTTGATCGCCATCGAGATCGTCGCGCTCGGCGTGTGGCTGGGCGCGGGCAAGCGCGCGGAAGAATGGTGCGGCGTGCTCGGCGGGATCATGTGGACGGGCGCGTTGTTCTCGGCGGTCGTCGGAGTAATCCTGCTACCTTTCAGCATTCTCGGCCTGATGTTCTTCATCGGCATCTTCGGCTTCACGCCGTTTCTCACGGCCTTCATCTACTGGCGCAACGCGCGACGCGCGCTCGCGTTTGCGGGCGCACAGGTGCCGCGTGCGGGTTTCTTCGTCACGCTATTGCTCGGCGCAACGCTCTCGCTCGGCATGCCCTCTTTCGCGCACTGGCGCGTCGGCAAGTTCGTCGAACGTTCGCTCGTGGAAGTGCTCGAAGGCGACGATGCACGGGCGAACGCCGCCGCGCACAGACTCCGTCTGGCAGGTTGGCTCGCTTCCAGCCAGACCGACCAACTGGCGCTGGCTTACGGCAGGGAGACAGACCCGGCGCGCAAGGCACGGCTCGCGCGCGTTTACCGCGAGATAACGGGCGGCGACATCGAGCACCGCTGGCTCGTCCTCACCGATTGACGCGCCTCCGGTTAGTCTTCCAGCACGAGCAGCGCGGTTTCGCCGCCGCCCGAAGAGACGTTGCAGAGCGAGGACGAAGAGAGGCGCACGAGCGCGCCTTCCGCCCGCCCGCGAAAAAGATACGGGTTGAAATCAACGAACATTTCTTCCCGCTCCAGACGACCTTCGAGGAAGACGTGCATCCGCACTTTTCGCACCGCCGCGCGCTCCTGCACGACGTAAGAGGCCGAGAGCGCGTGCTGTGTCGCAAGCTCCCAATCCTCCGCGCTCGTTTCCCAACCGATCACCACGCCCGCCCCGCCGTAATCATCATTCGGCTTCAACACCCGACGCGCGCGCTCGCGCCGCAATATGTCTAGAAGCTCGTCTTCGCCGCCGTCGAAGGTCGTCAGGCCGGGACGCACGCGGCGCGTCCAGGGAATGTGCGCGGCGATAGCGGCGAGTTCGGCGTCTGTGAAGAGGTGCGCGTAAGCGGGCGAACTGAGAACGGCGAAGCCGAGTTTCTTGTGCGCGAGCTTGGCGCGAAAGGGATTCACCATGCAGACCTTGTGTTCCGCGTAGGCGCGCGAGAGCGGGTGCGTCTCGTCGAACCGTTCCAGAAACTCGTGGATCACGACGCGCTTGTAGAGAATGTCTATGCGGAAATCTCCGGCGCGTAAATGCTCGCCGTCGAAAGTGAGCGAGCGCGGGTCTGCGATCTCGGTCGGGTGGCCTTGCGCTTTGAAGTAGTCTTGCAGGATGCGAAACTCGCTCTCGGTGGAGACGCCCGCCCAATCCACAATCGCCACCTGCGGGCGTTCAACCTCGCCGCCCCACTCGCGATAGACTTCGATGAGCGTCGCGAGCAGGCGCGCGTGCGGGCGCGGCAGCCAGTGCGGGTAGCGCGCGAGGAATTCGCGCATGTGCGGCAGCGCGAAGAGAACTCGTTCGAGTTGCGACTGGTCTGCAATGCCTGCCGGGTTCTCCGCGTTGTATTCAAGAAACTGAAAATCGTCGCCGTTCAAATAGGCGTCGAGGCGGCTGGTGACGCACGCGAAATTGTAACCGGGATCAATGCGCGACATTCGCGCTTCGCGTTCGGTCAAATCGAGTTCGGCGAGCAGAGACGCGTCGGCGAGCGCGGCGATTGTCAGGCGCTCGAACGCACCCGCCAGCACTTGCGCCGCACGCGACACACGTTCGTACTGCGCGCGCGCGACGACGAGCGGGCGCACGAAAGGGCACACGGCGCGCTCGTCGTGAAGCAGGCCGAGCGCGTGTTGCTCTGCGGTGAGCCGGGCGAAGAGTTCGGCGTCGAGATGAGGGTCGTCTTCGATGCGCTGTTCGAGCCATGCGAGGGCGGCGGCGAGCGTTTCAGAGGTCATGCTGCAACTCCCTTCGAGCGATTCGTGCACGCCCGATGTATCTACGCGAACGCCCGTACTCCTGTCAAACATCTTCCGCCGCGGGAGATCGTTGGCGAGTTCGCCGGAAGTTGGTCTAAGATAACGGGCAGCCAAAAAGCGAGGGACAATTTAAGAGTGCGTTTAAAAACTACCTTCCCGCTTCCTTTGCGTCTTTCGCTTTAACTTTGCGCCTCCAGCGAGAATGTTCTCACGCAAAGGCGCGAATTTGAGACATAAGACGCAGAGGGTTCAGAGTGGCTGATCGTAATTTGAAAATCGGTACGCGACGAGCTTGTCGGGAGGCAGAAACGAAGATGTTGAAGCGTAGGCGAAAAAGCGCGGCCTTTGTGCTGGCGGCAGCGTTCGTGCTGGGTCAGTTGGGTTGCAGCGGTTTGTTTTCGGGGCGTGATGGTGGTGGTGGTAGCGGCGGTAGCGCAAGCGGCAAGCCCGCGCCCCATTTTGAACCGGGCTTCAACCTCTTCAGCCCCGAGCAGGACATCGAACTAGGCCGTCGTTCGGCGCAGCAGATCGCGCAGCAGATGCCGCTCCTGAACGACGAGCCAATCGTCAACTACGTGCGCGGGCTTGGCGCAAAACTCGCCGCGCGCGCCTCCGGCCACAAGTTCCCTTACCAGTTCAACGTCGTGGCGACGAAAGAGTTGAACGCGTTCGCGCTGCCGGGCGGTTTCATCTTCGTCAACGCGGGCGCGATTGCGGCGGCGAAGAACGAAGGCGAACTCGCAGGCGTGATGGCGCATGAGATCACGCACGTCGCGCTGCGTCATGGTACGAATCAGGCATCGAAAGCCTACATCGCGCAAAAGGGTCTGGGCATGATCGGCGCGATCACGGGCGACGATTCAGACCTCGGGCAAGTCATCAATTCCATCGGCGGCGCGGGCGCGAACATGTTGTTCCTGCGTTTCGGGCGCACGGCCGAGAAGCAGGCCGACCTCGAAGGCGCGCGCATCATGGCCGAGTCCGGCTA
>DASQDV010000042.1:0-4700 GCA_035633995.1 Pyrinomonadaceae bacterium
GTGCTGCCGTTGCTGAGCGAAGGGTCGGTCAGGAAGCGTAGCAGCCAGTTCGGATCGACGCGCGCGCCTTCGGTCATCAACGCGGGCGGCAGTTGGTCTTTGCCTTCGGGCGTCAGGTATTGCGGCAAATCTTGCAGGGTGGATTTTTGCCCGACCTGCACGGAATGGCAGCCCATGCAGTTGTATTTCTTGATCAGCCACCAGCCCTCTTGAATGTCCTTGCGCCGATCCGTCGGCTGGTAGAAGAAGGACGCGGGCACGTTCGCGCCCTCCGCGCCGACGCTGCCGAGCAAAAATGTCGTCAGAGCGTTTTTCCATTCGGGCGTGAGATAAGGGTCGGGCATGCGCAAATGGTCGCGCGGCTCCTTCTCTTTGCCCTTGTCGTAGATGCCCGGCTCTTCCAGCTTGTGTTCGAAGAAGCCCTTGCGGTTGTACCAACTCTCCTGCATCCCTTCTCTCTTTTCGTACTTCTTTTCGGTGAAGGGGTTGATATTGTTCTCCGCGTCGTGCGTGAGCAGGGCGAAGTCGAGCCGTTCGATGGGCGTTGCGCCTTCGGCGGTCAACTCCTTGCCGATGCGCTGCTCGTCTTCGAAGCCCCTGATCTCGTGACAGTTGGCGCAGCCGTATTGCTTGATGTAATACGCGCCCTGATCCTTCAACTTCGGATCGTCCATGTAGGACGCGTCCGGCCACTGCGAGCCTTTGCCGAGCGAGAAGAGATAGGTGGCGATGTCGCGCGAGTC
This sequence comes from Pyrinomonadaceae bacterium, assembly GCA_035633995.1. Taxonomy (GTDB): domain Bacteria; phylum Acidobacteriota; class Blastocatellia; order Pyrinomonadales; family Pyrinomonadaceae; genus JAIVJZ01. The sequence continues at coordinate 744 of DASQDV010000042.1, forward strand.
CTGTTCGGAGAGACGGAAGTTGGGCATCACCGTCATGTTCTGCACTTGCAGTTCCGCGCCGTCGTTCGGGCACTTCGAGTGGCCTTCGGTGTCGAAGCGATAAGGCTTGTTGTTCTTCTCGTAGTCCTCGCGCGTCAGGTCGCGCTTCTCCTTCGGGCAATAGGGCGCCCAGCGCTCGCGCGGGTTGTAAATCCAGCGGACGATGTAATTGAAATCGGCCTTCTCGCCGATGCGCTGTAGGTTTGCGGCGAACGTGCCGCCGACCTGATTCTCCACGCCGTCGCCGATGGCGTGGCAGGCCATGCAGCCCTTCGTCTCGAACAACTCTTTACCGTGTGTGGCGTCGCCCGGCTCCTGCTTCGGCACCTGCCCGTTGAAACTCGACTGCCAGAGGTAAGCCGCAATCGCCGCGCGCTCGTTGTCGGCGTTTTGTTTGAAGTTCTTCGACAGCTCGTGGTCTGGATTGAGATACCAGAACGTAGGCATCTTCGTGCCGGGGCGGAAGCTTTGCGGGTCTTTGAGCCACGCCGGAATCCACTCTTTGCGCAACTTCAAACGCACGTCTTTGAGATTCGGCCCGACCTTCTTCTGATCCTGCATCAGGTAGCGCGCCTGCACGTTCAACTGTTCGATGCGCGCTTCGATCTGGCTGTTCGTCACCCGCAGCGAGACGGCGCGCGCGAGTTTCCGTTGCGCCTCCGTCTCGTCGGCCACCGTGCCCGCCTCTACGTCCAACTGTCGCGCCTCGCGTTCGTTGGCGGCGAGTTGATCCTCCAACTGTTTGACGGTCTGTCGCGAGTTGGCGAGGCCGTCCGTCTCGCGGTCGAAACCCTCGTAGCGGTGGCATCCGACGCAGCCGCGCTCCTGAAAGAGGTCTTTGCCGAGCGTCAAAGTGTTCGCGCCCTGCAAGACGCGATCCTGCGCATGGCACTGCTGGCAGCCCGCCTCCATGTTCTCGCGCTCGTGGAGCGGGTGCAGCCAGAAGCGGTGCCGACCGTGTCCCTTGACGATGCTCGTCGTCGCGCGCCCGTTTCCGCCGTGACAGCTTGAGCAGCCGAAGCGTTCGGGGTCGTGAATCTGCAACAGTTCCTTGCTCGGATGCGAGACGAAGGCGCGGGCGTTCGCGTCGAGTTTCTTGCCCGGTCGCTTGAAGTTGACGGGCTTGAGTTCGAGCGGTTCGCGAATGCCGAGGTGGCACGTCTCGCAGCGGTCGACGAGTTCGTCGCCGTTGACGTTGATCTGACGGAGCGAGTAGTCGAACTTCTCGTTGCGCTCGATCAGCTTATCGATCTGCTCGGCGCTCAGACCGATGACGTTGTCCTTGAGATAAGTGTCGCGCTTCCTCGCCAGCTCGTCGGCTTCTTTGAGGACTTCCGCGCGCTCTGCGAGCAATTTGGCTTTTCGATCTTTTAAGGAGAGATACTTCTCTTCGAGTTCGGTGTAGTTGAGTTTCTGCTCCTCGGTCTTCGTCGAGTTGGGATCGACCGGCATCTCGACTTCAACCTTTTCGCGCTTCTCCTCTTCGACCTCGCTGCGCAAATCTTTTCTGTCCGACTCGTCGGAAGTCTCGATGCGGTAGTTGACGACCGTGATGTAGCCGCGTTTGTTCTGGAACGGATCGGTGACGGCGGCGAGCTGGCGGTCTATGAACTTGACCTCGCTGTCGATCTCCTTTTTGCGCGGCTCGGCGGCATTACGCGCGTCCTGCACGGCGCGGTCGAGTTCCTTGTACTCCTCCGATTCTTTAACTTCCTTCTCCGATTGCGTGCCCGTCCGCTTCAGCCGCTTGAGATAGCGGTTGTAGCGCGAGACGAACTCCTGCTGCATGCTCTTCCAGGGGCGCTGCCCGTAGGCTTCGTCGTACAAAGCCCACGCGAGCGAGGCCATCAAGAGGAGCGCGCAGACGAGCAGGATGTTGCTCGTCGAACGGCTGATGATCGGGTCGCGCGCGGGCGCTTCCGGCTCTCTGCGAGCCAGCGCATCGGTGTCGGATTTAGGAGTCTCGTCGGCCACCTTCGGTCTCCCTCCAGAAATTCGGGTTCAGACGTTAAACCAGGGCGTTACCCACACATACTTGATCGTAAAGGCCAACCGCAGCAGGATTTTCACCGGCAGCGCGATCAGCACCGAGATGGCGAAAAACTGGAACGTCAGGTATTGCAGCAGGCTCGTGCGCGCCAGCAGTTTCTTTTCATATTCGTTGCGCGTCATCAGCCAGTGCAAAAACAGCCCGGCCAGCACGTAGAAGAGGCCGACCACGATGGCGCCGAAGATGACCTTGCCGGGCATGCTGGTGATGCCGAAAATGTCGTGCAGATCGCGGTTCTTATCGAACACGACGGCGTTGTGATCCCACGTCTGCCCCGGCCAGAACCAGACCCAGCCCGGCCCGCGTATGAACGTGCCGATCACGATCAGAATGATCCACGTGAACCAGCCGATGCCGAACATGGCGAGCGCGAACTTGCGGTGACGGATCGGGTAATAGCCGTTCCCCAACGGGTTCGAGTCAACGTAGGGGAAGACCATCAGGCCGATCATCATGATCGACGGCATGACGACGCCCGCGATCCAGGGGTCGAAATAGACGAGCATCTCCTGTAGGCCGAGGAAATACCAGGGCGCTTTCGAGGGATTCATCGTCAAATTCGGGTTGGCCGGTTCTTCGAGCGGCGCGTCGAGCGTGATCGACCAGATGAAGAGGATGACGGTCACGATGACGGCGGCGAGAAACTCCACGCGCACGAGGAACGGCCAGACGTGTAACTCGCGCGCCCAACCCGGACGCCACGGCAGAGTCTTCCGGTGGTGCGTCTTGGCCTTCGCCGGGTCGCCTTCGAGTTCCACGATCAATTTGTCGTTCTCGCGCGCCTGCTTCAACCCGTACCACGTGAAGAACGGCACGAGGAACAACATCCCTACAATCGGCACGTTGTCCGGCGCGGATGTGATGATCCAGAGTTGATGCCAGTCCATAAGAACCTCAAAGGATGAACGCGCAACGATGAACGAGGAATAAAAAACTCAAAGCAGTTGTCTTTCGTTCAGCGTTCATTGTTCAGACTTCATCGTTATTTCTTCCCTGCTTTCATTTCCGATTCGAGCATCACGGGCGCGGGGCCGCTGATGCCGCCGTCTTTGCGTATGCGCCAGAAGTGCACGGCCATGAAGATGGAGGCGACGAGCGGGATGCCGATGCAGTGCCAGATGTATGAGCGCAAAAGCGCGTTCGCATCCACGATTGAGCCGCCTAAGAGGCCGAAGCGCACGTCGTTATAAGGCGTCATGCCGAGTTGCGGGCCGAAGGGGCCTTCGCTGCCGAGCATCGGCGTGGCGCGCGCCATGTTCGTGCCCACCGTTACCGCCCAGAAGCCGAGTTGATCGTCGGGCAGGAGATAGCCCGTGAACGAGAGCAGGAGCGTCAGCACGAGCAGCACGACGCCGACGCACCAGTTGAATTCGCGCGGACGCTTGTAAGAACCCGTCAGCACGACGCGGAACATGTGCAGCCAGGTCGTGATGACCATCAGGTGCGCCGCCCAGCGGTGCATGTTCCTGAGAAGTTTGCCGAACGGCACGTCGTGTTCGAGGTACAGAATGTCGCGAAACGCCTGCACCTTCGTCGGGTGGTAGTAGAACATCAAAAGGACGCCCGTGAACGTGAGCACGATGAACAGGTAGAAGGTGATGCCGCCCATGCCCCACGTGAAGCCGTAGCGCACGGCGTCGCGGTTGATCTTTGCCGGGTGGAGGTGCAGGAAGACGTTCGAGAGGATGGCGAGCGAACGGTTGCGCGGGTCGCTGCGGTCGTGCGAGACGCGGAAGATTGACTTCCAGAGTTGCGTCTGCTGCGGGTCTTTGTAAGTCTCGGCCTCCTGGAGCGCACGGTCTTTGAGCGCGAGGCTTTGCTCCTTCGCGCGTTCGATCATGCCGAGGCCTGCCGTCGAGGTGCGTCCG
>DASQDV010000043.1:0-3231 GCA_035633995.1 Pyrinomonadaceae bacterium
CCGCCGCCCCGCGCGTCTTCCGCCGCACTCGGCGTTGACGCTCCCGCCTCAAGCGATCCTTCGCCCTTCGCCTCTGCGCCTTCGTAGACGCTGACGCGCCCGCCCGGCTCGCTCGCGCGCACCAGTATGCGCTGCAAGGCCGACTGCCCCACGTCCTCGCGCCCCGTCACGTGGTCGCGCTCGCGCGCGTAGATGGGCGCACGCGCCGCGAGATAAATGTCGCCGTCGTACTCGTCGAGTTCGACGTGGACGCGCCCCGTGAAGTCGCGCTGTTGCAGGTAGCGCAGGAGCGCCGCCAGATTGACGTAAGCGGTGTCCAGATTTTCGTGCAGGGCGCGAGCTTTGTCGCTACGACTTTCCGGCATGTGGTTGAATTCGGGCGTCAAGATTTAGCCGTAAGAAGTCTAACATAAACGATGAAGGAGGAACGCGGAACGATGAAGGGGAAGACGGAATTCAGACTACAGGAGTCAGGAGCAAAGCGCGGAAGTTGATTTCTCCTGACTCCTGTATTCTGTTTTCTGTCTTCTCCTTCATCCTTCCGCGTTCCTCCTTCATCGTTTATGTTAGACTTCTGACGGCTAAATCTTGACGCCTGAATTCAACCACATGCCGGAAAGTCGCAGCGACAAGGCTCGCGCCCTGCACGAAAATTTAGACACCGCTTACGTCAATCTGGCGGCGCTCCTGCGCTACCTGCAACAGCGCGACTTCACGGGGCGCGTCCACGTCGAACTCGACGAGTACGACGGCGACATTTATCTTGCGGCGCGCGCGCCCATCAATGCGCGCGAGCGCGACCACGTGACGGGGCGCGAGGACGTGGGACAGTCGGCGTTGCAGCGCATACTGGTGCGCGCAAGCGAGCCGGGCGGGCGCGTCAGCGTCTACGAAGGCGCGGTCGCAGTGAAGGGCGAAAACTCAAGTGAGGCGGGCGCGGCATCGAGCACGCGGGAAGAAGCGTCGGCGACAAGGGCGACGCCCGCGCGCACGCAGGAGGAGAACGACCGGCGCAACGTCTTGCAGTTGAGCGGCGAGGTGATCGCGGCGGTGGAACGGGGCGTGTCCGCCGCGTCGAACGAAAACTTCGCGGCGCACTTTCAGGCGGCACGACGCGAGATCGCAGACGACTACCCGTTTCTCGTCTCGCTCGGCGACTGTGTGGAATACGAGGCGGGCGAGGCGCGCTTGCGTCGCGGCACGGAGTTGGAAAAATTCGTGGGCGGGACGAGCGAGGCGCTGCGCCGCGTGGTCGAGCGCGTGGCGGCGACGGGCGAACGCGCGCGGGGCGTGCGCCGCGAAGTCGCACGCGAACTCGCCGCGCTCGCCGAACGTCGCCCGCGCGCTCTGGCGCGCTTCGGCTTCACGCCCCAACTCGAACGCATCGCGGGTCTGCGTTGGACGTGAAGAAGCTGTCAGCTATTAACTGTCGGCTATTAGCTGCTAGCAAGTATCAGCCGGAAGCTGTTAGCAAGAAAAGGGAGGCGTCAGAGAATAATTCTCTCGGCCTCCCTTTATCTTATTCAATCTGCCAATCAGGTTTTCGCTTAAGCAGTGGTGTCGAGGATCAGGCGTGTTGTCTCAAGCGGCGCGTCCCAGTGCGGGAAGTGGCCGGAGTGATCGAACGGGTGGAGGCGCGCATCGGGAAATAACGAAAGCGCCCGCGCGGCCTGACGCGGCAGACAGACGCGGTCGCGCCGCCCCCAGCCGATGACGAGCGGTCGCGTGATCGCGCCCGACGGTGCACCCTGTTGAGTTTCGCCGTAGGCGAGTCGGCGCAGCAGTTCGTCGAAAGAGGTTGAGGCGGCGAAACTGCGCATCTCGTCGAGCACGAGTTGCGGCGGCAGTTTCCAGGGACGCGCGGAGAGTTGCGGCAAGAGCATCGTGCGCATCACCGGATTTCGGGCGATGAACGGCATGAGGGGTTGCAGGCGGCGCACGAGGCGGATTGACGCGTAAAGCGAGCCGTAGAGAAAATGGCGCTCCCAGCCGCGCCAGAAGCCGCCGGGGTCGAGCGAGACGACCGCGCCGAGCGTGTCGCCCGCGCGCCGCGCGAGTTCGAGCACGAGCCGCGCGCCCAGCGAACTGCCGACCGCATCAACGCCCGTCAAGTTTTGCGCCGCCAGAAACCGTGTGAGCGCATCGGCGAGTGTGCGGACGGAGTTTTCACCAACGAGCGGCGGCGTCTGGCCGTGACCGGGCAAGTCAACCGCGACGACTTCGCGTTCGGCGGCGAGGCCGTCGAGGATCGTGTTCCACGAACGCCAACTGCCGCCGAGGCCATGAACGAGCAAGAGCGGTTTGCCCGCGCCGCGCCTGACGTGGTGCATCTCCATCCGCCGACCCTCATCACCTTCAATTTACTTTCCCGCCGCGCGTGCCGACGTTTGATGGCGATGGGCTAAAGAGTGCGGCGGCAAGCGCGCCCGCGCCGACGATGAGCGCGGCGGTCACGAGCGGGTGCAGGGAAGCTTTCGTGTAGAGACTCGTGCGTGCGACGTGCCCTTCGTAGTTGCCGCGCTCGGTTAGATTTTCCGAAGGGTGTTCGAGCGCGTTCAGGTCGCGCGGGCGGGGCGGGCGGTCGCTCTGCGTCCCGCTGATGACGGAGCTTTCCATGTAGTAATCCGCGAGGCGGGGCGCGCTCTGGCCGAGCGCGGCGTTCATCTTGCCGCCGCCACCCGCGAACACGTCGCGCACGGGCGTCTCGGCGCACGCGAGGATGGCCTCGGCCACAACCTCCGCCGCGTAGACGGGCGGGACGTGCTGCGGTTCGCTGTCGAGATAATTCTTCGCGTTCGTGGTGAACGGCGTGTCAATCGCGCCCGGCTTGACGAGCGACACGGAGACGGGCGCGCCGTCGTGTTCGAGTTCCATCCTGAGCGCATCGGTGAAGCCTTTGACGGCGTGCTTCGACGAAGAGTAGATGCCCTGCAAAGGGATCGCGCGCTCCGAGACGGTCGAGCCGACGTTGACGAGCGCGCCGCCCCTCTGCTTCAAGTGCTTGACGGCTTCGAGCGAGCCGTAGATTAAGCCCCACACGTTCGTCTCGTACAGGCGGCGCATGTCTTCAATCGCCACCTCTTCGAGTTTGCCGTACATCCCGATCCCGGCGTTGTTGACCCACGTGTCGAAACCGCCAAACGCCTCCTGCGCCTTCGCGGCAATCGCACGCACGTCTTCCTGCCTGCCCACGTCGGCGACGACATAGACGGCTTCGCCGCCCTGAGCTTT
>DASQDV010000044.1:0-4147 GCA_035633995.1 Pyrinomonadaceae bacterium
CGTCCGCCGGGCGCGCTGATCCAGACCGTCTCGCCGTTGCGTTTATCGAAGGCCATGAAGCGGTGCGCGCCGCGCCCGTGCTCGCCCCACATGAACGTGACGCCGGAGACGATGACGAGGTCGCCGTCAACGAGCGGCGAGACGGTGCGCCCGCCGTGCGTGGTCAGGAGTCCGAAGTCTTCGCCGAGCGAACGCTCCCACAGAACTTTTCCGTCGCGCGCGAGCGAGATGAGCGAGCCGCCGGAGCCGAAGACGAAGACGTTGCCCGTCGCCGGGTCGCCGACGGGCGAAGCCCACGCGACGCGGTGCGGCGGCACATCCGACAGGTAGACGTTGAAGCGGTGTTCCCAGACGAGCTTGCCCGTGTCGGCGTCGAAGCAGATGACGCGCTCCTGCAAAGTCTCGCCCTTGCCCGCAGTGTTCTGCAAATAGACGCGGTCACCCATCACGATGGGCGCGGAGCGACCGCCGAAAGGCGCCGTCCACGCGAGGTTTTCGCCCGCCGGCGACCAGCGCGAGGGCAGATTCCGTTCGGGCGAGACGCCGTCGCGCGCCGGGCCGCGCCATTCAGCCCAGTCGCCCGCGCGCGCGGCGGGCGGCGCGAAGATGAGCGCGAATGTAAATATAGCGAGCGCGAAACGTTTCAATGGTGGAACGTGCATGGTCAGTTTTACCTTAAGGCGGTCAGTTGGAAATTTTTGCAATCCTTCGGTAGAGATACGCAAGCGAAAAGTTTAAGTTGCCGCTCCTGTAAATTTTCGGCGCAAGTTTTTCTTGACTCAAACAACAACGCGTCACATATTATGTCGCGCTTTACCGGGCGAGGCAAACGCCTCTCTGCAACCTACCCGTCATGTTAGACGTAAAACCTACGGGCAAAATTCATTTCCGTTCGCGGCGGCAGTGCGCGCCGCCGTCAGCAATCCATAAAAGCTCAATTCGCGATCCGAGAAAATGTAAATCACGAACCCTCCCGACACCGAGAGAGCCTGATAGAGAGGTGAACCTATGACGCGCCAGAGAAATCTTTTGTTGTCTCTCCTGCTGATGCTCGCCGCGCTCGACGCGGCCCGCGCGCAAGACCCCAAAGACCAACTCTTCGAGGCCGCGCGGCGCGGCGACGCGGCGACGGTCAAAGCCCTGCTCGACCGTGGCGTTGACGTGAACACCAAGTTCCGCTACGGCGCGACCGCCATCTCCTACGCCGCCGACAAGGGGCACGTGGAAGTGGTCAAGCTGCTGGTCGAACGCAAGGCCGACGTGAACGTCAAAGACACTTTCTACGGCGCGACGCCGATCATCTGGGCGGCGCAGAAGGGGCACGCGCAAGTCGTCGAGGCGCTGCTCGTGGGCGGCGCGACCGGCATCGAGGACGCCCTGGAAATAGGCGCGGGCGGCGGCCACACCGAACTCGTCCGCGTGCTGCTCGCACGCAAAGACTCTCTCAAGGCCGAGACGCTGACGAGCGCCCTCTCCGCCGCGACGCGCGCCAAGAACACGGAGATCGTCGAACTGCTCACGAAGGCCGGAGCCGTGCCGCCGCCGAAAGCCGACTTCAAGGTTGACGCCGAAACGCTCAACTCTTATGTCGGAACATACAAATTGGACAGCGGTGCGGAGTTCACTGCGGTGTTGAAGGACGGCGTGCTCGTCATAGGCCCGCCGGGGCAACAACTCACGCTCGGCGCGTTCGACAAATTAAACTTCCGCCCGCAAGAGTTTGACGGCATCACGATCACCTTCAACGTCGAGAACAACGCCGTCACAGGCTTCACCATGAAGCGCGGCACGACTACGCAGGTCTTCAAGAAAATCAAATAACAGGACACAGAATTCAGGAGTCAGAAGTCAGAATTAAAATCCGGTCAGGAGTTTCTTAAATTCTGTTTTCTGAATTCTGAATTCTGTCTCCTAATCTCCGAGGTTAATCCATGAAACGAATCATCTCTCACTGCCATTGCCTGTGCTTCGCCGCGAGCGCGAGCGCGCAGAACTGGCCGCAGTTTCGCGGCGTGAGTGCGTCGGGGGTCGCAACGGGTGCACAGAAGACGCCCGTGAGTTGGAACGGCGAGAAGTCGGTCGGCCTGCGTTGGAAGACCCCGATTCCGGGCATCGGTCAATCAAGCCCCGTCGTCTGGGGCAACCGCGTCTACGTGACGACCGCCGTGAGCACGGAGGCCAAGCCCGCCGCGCGCTACGGACTCTACGGCGATGTCGATCCGGTGAAGGACGAGCCGAAGCACACGTGGCACGTGATGGCGATAGACAAGGCGACGGGCAAGGTCATCTGGGATCGCGTCACGTTTGAAGGTCTGCCCAAGACCAAACGCCACCCGAAGGCCACGCACGCTTCTTCGACGCCCGCCACCGACGGCAAGCACGTCGTCGCACTCTTCGGCTCGCAGGGCATCCTCGCCTGCTACGACACGAACGGCAAGCTGCTCTGGAAGCAGGACACGGGCGTGCTCGACGCGGGCTGGTTCTACGATCCCGATTACCAGTGGGGACACGCCTCTTCGCCCATCATCTACAAGAACCTCGTCATCGTGCAGGCCGACATCCAGAAAGACTCTTTCCTCGCGGCCTACGATCTCAAGACGGGCAAGCAGGTCTGGAAGACCGTGCGCGACGAGATACCTTCGTGGGGCACGCCGACCGTCCACGAAGGCAAGACGCGTGCGGAACTCGTCACGAACGCGACGAAGTTCATACGCGGCTACGACCCTCTGACCGGCAAAGAACTCTGGCGGCTCGGCGGCAGCTCCGAGATCGCGACGCCCACGCCCATCATCGCGCACGATCTCATCTACGTGACGAACGGCTATCGCCCGATCCAGCCCATCTACGCGATCCGCGCGGGCGCAGCGAACGGCGACATCACGCTCAAGGAGAAGCAGGAGACGAACGAGTCTATCGTGTGGAGCAAGCAGCGCGGCGGCCCCTACATGCCGACGCCGATTGTTTACGGTGACTACTTCTACGTCTGCTCGAATAACGGTGTCGTCACCGCCTACAACGCAAAGACCGGCGAGCGCGTGTATCAGGAACGGCTCGCGGGCAAGGGCGGCGCGTTCACCGCCTCGCCCGTCGCGGCGGACGACAAGCTCTATTTCACGAGCGAAGACGGCGAAGTCTTTGTCGTCCGTGCGGGGCCGAAACACGAACTGCTCGCGACGAACCCGATGGGCGAGCCTCTGATGGCGACGCCCGCCATCTCCGACGGCATGGTCATCGTGCGCGGGCAGCACCACCTGTTCGGCATCGGCGAGGGCGCGCCCGCGCCGGCGTCGAAGTTGAAGGCGCGGGCAGCGAAGTAAAACGCGCTGTCGCTTCTACCTTCCTTTGCGTCTCCGGCGCCTCCAGCGTGAACATTTAACTCACGCTGGAGGCGCTGGTGACGCAGAGAAGAGATAAAGGGGCGAGGGGCTGAATTGTAGTTTTGAATAGTCTCCACTCACGAGCGGCGCGCTCGAAGTTAACACTTTACAAATGGAACAAAGGCCAGTGTTGCTGCGTCTAAGCGACATTGGTTTACCTCTTCTGGAGAAGGAAACCAAAACATGAAACGTTTTTTCGCCGGTTTGTTGTTGTCAGCGATTGTCTCCCTGGTTGTAGTAGTTTTCGCGCCCGCTCTGCCCGCCGCAAGCGCGAAGGGCGGGAACTGGCCGCAATGGCGCGGCCCGGAAGGGCAGGGCGTCTCTAACGAGACGGGGCTGCCCGAAGAATGGAGCGCGACGAAAAATATCAAGTGGAAGACGGCGATTGCGGGGCGCGGCCACTCGTCGCCGATTGTGTGGGGCAAGCGCATTTTTCTGACGACCGCTATCGAGGGCGAACAGATTCCCGGCGCGAAGGCGGGCGTCACGCACAAGATGGCCGACGGGTCGGACTTCGTACACCCCGATGCGATGGGCGCTGATCGCAAACACACTTTCAAGGTGATCGCGCTCGACCGCGAGACGGGCAAGATTGTGTGGGAGCGCGTGGCCTACGAGGGCGCGGTTTACGACAGCCGCCACAAGAAGGCCAGTTTCGCTTCTTCGACGCCTGCGACCGACGGCAAATACGTCTTCGCCTTCTTCGGCGCAGAGGGTCTGTACGCCTACGACATGAACGGCAAGCTCGTCTGGAAGCAGAACCTCGGCAA
>DASQDV010000045.1:0-1763 GCA_035633995.1 Pyrinomonadaceae bacterium
ACGAGCAGACGAACGCCCGCGTGGACGGCAGACCCGGCACGCTGCCACGCTCCGCTTCTTCGTGGGTGCAGTTTTCGCCGGCCGAGGTCATCGTCGAACCGCACGGCGCAGCGGTCATGAAGGCCGTGATCAGCGTCCCGCAGACGGCGACCGGAGGTTTCTATACTCTCCCCATCTTTGACATCCAGGCGGCTGACAGTTCCGGCGGAGCGACCCGTGAAGGCACGGCATCGGCATCCGTGTCAGTGAACTTTCGCGGTCTCTTGATGCTCAGCACAATCGGCAGCTCCGAATACAACGTCGAGATCATGAGCGGCCATGTCGCATCGCCAACCCCTGCCGCGCCGCTCAAGGTTTTGCTCGACGTGCGCAACCGCAGCACGGCGCATGTCAACCTGCGCGGGCAGTTTGCAGTCCTGAACGCGACGGGTGGTTTTGCCGGACGCGGCAAAATTGACGAGCAGCGATTCATGCCGGGGCAACGCAACGAACTGGGAGCCGCATGGACTAATGAGCTTGCGCCGGGTCGCTATACCGCCATCGTGACGCTGACATACGAACGCGCGGGGTTGGAACCCGCCTCGCTGGCCTACGAAATGACTTTCGAGGTCAAGTAGGGCGACGTAAAGACGAACAAATCGCCTGTTGCCGCACGTTCTCGACGCCCACTCCGTCCGCCCATGATGCGCACGAGATCAAAACTTCTTCGCCCCCGACGTACCCCATCGCCGACGCGTGTGCGGTCACGTCTTCAGGCTTACTGCGTGTTCTTACTCGTCGGGGTGCTTGCCGCCCATTGCCTGCCGCCGGGTGGAAGCGCGACGCTCGCTCCGGGAGGACAATCCGAGTCGCTCGGACGGCATAGTTACGCCTTGCGCGTCGTGCTCTTCGTGCGCGGTTCACGCGCGGTTCCTTTTGACGCCAACGTGAAGGGCGTGACCGTCATCAATCCCGAGTTCGTGACGGCGCAGGTGAGCGGCGACCGTACCGTTATCTTTAACGGCGTCGCCGAGGGCGAGGCGATGGTCTTTGTCACAGGTGCCGGCGGGGTGCGCCGCACGGTGATCGTCGAGGTACGAAGCCGCCCCGCGCCCGCGCCCGCAGAGGTACGCGCGCGCAGAGAGCGTCGCCTGCGCGAGACGAGCCGCCCCACAGGCACTTACATGCTCTCCTTTTCACCCTCCTTAGACGGTGGGCTTGCGCTACTGCGACAGACTTTCGATTTCACGCGCAAGCTTGCGAGCAAACGCGCCCTTCGCGTCTCCGCCGACTTGTTCAGGTTCTTGGGCGAAGGCGAGCGCGCCCTCACACGTCCGGCTAACACGCTGGGTCTCGACCGCGTCTCGCTCGGCGTGGACTCGGCGAACTGGCGTGTCGACCTGCTCGACAGCGAGTTGAACGTCTCCCCCCTCAGCTTCAACGGCTACACGATGCGCGGCCTGCACCTTGCTTCGTCCGAAGCGTCACGCCTGCGCGGCCTCGAACTCTTTGCGGGCATGGCGCGCCCCGCGCTCACGTTCTTCAACAACTCGGAGGGCTATCTGGGCGGGGCAGTGCTGCCGCTCTCAAGCGGCCCGACGTGGCGCGTGCGTGCAGGATTTCTGGCCGTTGCGCCGCGCCGCCAAACGACTCAGGCCGCGCGCGCGGGCGAAGCGGATAGCGGCCTCGTCTGGCACGCCGACGGGCGCTTCACGCCGGACTCGCGCACGACCATCGAGGGCGAAGCCGCTTACGCCCGCAACGGCTTTTCATGGCGCGCACGC
>DASQDV010000046.1:0-2350 GCA_035633995.1 Pyrinomonadaceae bacterium
GACACGCCGAACAGCGCGACGACGAACTTCTTCATCCTCGTCGGCACCGGCTCGCATCTCGACGGAAAGTTCTCGGCCTTCGGGCGCGTGACGCGGGGCATGGACGTGGTGGACGCCAGCAATCAGGCGGCGGTCGAAGGCGAAAAGCCGCTCACGCCCGTGCGTCTCGCAAGCGCGCGTGTGATTCAGTGCACCGCCAGCCAGCCAGCACCCGCTCAATGAAGTATTTGAAATTGCACGTTGGAGAAATTATTAAAACAACCTGAGTCAGTAAAAGGAGAAAGCGAAAGCAGCCATGAGCAGCGTTCCCAACAAAGTTATTTACTCGATGATCGGCGTGAGCAAGTTTTACGACAAGAAGCCTGTCCTCAAAGACATCTACCTCTCATATTTTTACGGCGCGAAGATCGGCGTTATCGGTTTGAACGGGTCGGGCAAGAGTTCGCTTTTGCGCATACTGGCGGGCGTGGACAAAGAGTTCATCGGCGAGACGGTCATCTCGCCCGGCCACACCGTCGGCTTTCTCGAACAGGAGCCGCGCCTCGACGAGTCGAAGACCGTCCGCGAGATCGTCGAACAGGGCGTGCAGGCGACCGTTGATTTGTTGAAAGAGTATGAGGAGATCAACGAGCGTTTCGGCGAAGAGATGTCGGACGACGAGATGAACAAACTGCTCGAACGGCAGGGCGCGGTGCAGGAGAAACTCGACGCGGCGGACGCCTGGGATTTGGATTCGCGCCTCGAACTTGCGATGGACGCGCTGCGCTGCCCGCCGCCGGAGACGCCGGTAAAGATTCTGTCGGGCGGAGAGAAACGCCGCGTCGCGCTCTGTCGCCTGCTCCTGCAACAGCCGGACATCCTGCTGCTGGACGAGCCGACCAACCACCTCGACGCCGAATCCGTCAGTTGGCTCGAACAACACTTGCAGAAGTATCCGGGCACGGTCATCGCCGTCACGCACGACCGCTACTTTCTCGACAACGTCGCCGGGTGGATTCTCGAACTCGACCGGGGGCAGGGCATCCCGTGGCAGGGAAATTATTCTTCGTGGCTCGAACAGAAAGGCCAGCGGCTCGCCGTCGAAGAGAAGCAGGAATCGGAGCGGCAGAAGACTTTGCAGCGCGAGTTGGAATGGATCAGGATGTCGCCCAAAGGGCGTCAGGCGAAGTCGAAAGCGCGCATCAACTCTTATGAGGCGCTGGCGAGCCAGGAGACGCAGCGCCGTGCATCTGAATTGGAAATCTACATTCCGCCCGGCCCGCGTCTCGGCGACATCGTCATACAGGCCGAGCACGTCTCGAAAGCCTTCGGGGATCGCCTGTTGATCGACGACCTGACTTTTTCGCTTCCGCCCGGCGGCATCGTCGGCATCATCGGCCCGAACGGCGCGGGGAAGACCACACTCTTCCGCATGATCACCAAACAGGAAGAGCCCGACGCCGGAAGTTTCCGCACGGGCGAAACCGTCAAACTCGCCTACGTCGATCAAAGCCGCGACGCGCTTGCGCCCGGCAAGACGATCTGGGAAGAAATCTCGGACGGCTCGGACATCGTCATGCTCGGCACGCGGCAGGTGAACTCGCGCGCATACGTGGCGCGTTTCAATTTCTCCGGCGGCGACCAGCAGAAGAAGGTCGGCGCGCTCTCGGGCGGCGAGCGCAACCGCGTGCACCTGGCGAAGATGTTGAAGCAGGAGGCGAACGTTCTTTTGCTCGACGAGCCGACGAACGATCTGGACGTGAACACGATGCGTGCGCTCGAAGAGGCGCTGGAAAACTTCGCGGGTTGCGCCGTCGTCATCAGCCACGACCGCTGGTTTCTCGACCGCATTGCGACGCACATTCTCGCCTTCGAAGGCGAGAGCAAGGTCGTCTGGTTCGAGGGCAACTATTCCGAATACGAGGCCGACCGCCGCGCGCGTCTCGGCGCGGCTGCCGATCAACCGCACCGCATCAAGTACAGGCAGTTGACGCGCGGGTAGAGCGGCATCCGAAACTCATCGTGCGAAGGGCGAAGAAAAAGGGCGGGCGCGTGATCAAAGCGGGGTGCTGCGGTTTTCGCATGTCGCAAAGAGAGTACGCGGCGCGTTTTCCCGTCGTCGAAGTGCAGCAGACCTTCTACCAGCCGCCGCAGGTGAAGACGCTCGAACGCTGGCGCGCCGAAGCACCGCCCGATTTCGCATTCACGCTCAAGGCGTGGCAACTCATCACACACGAAGCGCGCAGCCCCACCTACCGGCGCTTGAAAAGGGAATTGAACGAGACGGAGCGCGCCGAGTCGGGGTCGTTTCGCCCGACGGCGATTGTGCAGGAGGCGTGGGAGGTCACGCTCGCCTGCGCCGAAGCCTTGC
>DASQDV010000047.1:0-2990 GCA_035633995.1 Pyrinomonadaceae bacterium
GCGCGACTATTTTCTCGGCAACCGCAACGTGCCCTGGTGGGCTATCGCCGCTTCAATCGTCGCCACAGAGACTTCGACCATCACGTTCATCTCCGTGCCGGGCGTTGCTTTTGCGCGCGGCGGCAATTTTCAGTTTCTCCAACTCGTCTTCGGTTACATGCTGGGGCGCATCATTATCTCGCTTCTCTTCATCCCCTCCTACTTTCGCGGCGAACTCCTGACCGTCTATCAACTGCTCGAACGCCGCTTCGGCCTGCGCATCAAGATGCTCGCCGCCGCGCTCTTCGTCGTCATGCGCAACATCGCAGACGGCGTGCGGCTCTTGCTGACGGCCTTCGTGCTTGCCGCCGTCTACACGGCGTTTCAACCTGCGGCGAACGCGGAGACGATCATCGTCTATTCGATCATCCTGCTCGGCGCGGTGATGATCATCTTCACCTACTTCGGCGGGATGGAGGCGGTCATCTGGGTCGAGGTCGTCCAACTCGGCATCTACATCGCGGGCGCGCTGGCCGCAGGCATCGTGCTGGCTTCAAAAATTGACGGCGGGTTCGGCGGCGCGCTCGCGCTCGGCGCGCAGTTCGACAAGTTCGACGTGTTCGACTTCTCCTTTACGCTGACGAAGACCTACACGTTCTGGGCGGGACTCATCGGCGGCTGCTTCCTGACGATGAGCACGCACGGCACGGATCAATATCTCGTGCAGCGTTACCTGTGTACAGACCGCCCGCGACGCGCGGCGGCGGCGCTGCTGTCGAGCGGCGGCGTGGTGCTCGCGCAGTTCATCGGCTTTCTCTTTATCGGCGCGCTGCTCTTTGCTTTCTACCAGCCGCAGAGCGATCCGGCTTACGGCACTTTGACGGCGGGCGCGGCGACGCTGCCCATCGAAGGCGCGTTTCGCGTCGTCGGGAGCGACCGCATTTTCCCTGACTTCATCACGAAGCACATGCCTTCAGGTCTCTCAGGATTAGTCGTCGCCGCCATCTTCGCCGCCGCACTGTCTTCGTCGCTCAACTCGATTGCCGCCACCGCCGTCAACGACCTCTACAAACCCTTCGCGCGCGGGCGCGACGACAAGCACTACCTGCGCATCTCCCACTGGCTGACGCTCGTGTGGGGCGTCGTGCAGATCGCGGTCGCGCTCTTTTTTATGAAAAGGAACCGCTCGGCGCTCGATCAGGCATTGTCGGTCTCAGGACTCATCAACGGCCCCGTGCTGGGCATCTTTCTCGTCGGCACATTTCTCCGGCGGGTGAGCGAGCCGCCCGCGCTCGTCGGCATGCTCGTGAGTCTCTGTGCCATGCTCTGCGTGCGTTTCATGACGCCGCTCGCGTGGACGTGGTACGTGCTGTTGGGGAGCGCCATCACCTTCGTCGTGGCCTACGCGGTGAGTTTCGCCTTCGCGCCCGCTTCCGCAGAGCAACGCGACGAACTCGCGCCCGGCGGCGCAATCGAAAATCTTTAGTTGTCATTTACAAGAGACCGAACTATTAACATGAGTCACATACGCCTTCATCAACTGCCACGCGCGGCTTCGCGCTTCGCGGCAACCGTCACGCTCTTTTCGCTCGTGCTCGCGCCTTCCAGCGCCTCGCGCGGTCAGCAGAACAGCTATTTGAGATCGCCGCTGGCGGGACGCTCGCACGCCGCTGCTCCGGCGGCGGCGACGACGCGGGCGGGCGATTCCAAACGAGGCGAAAAAAGTCCGGTCGTTAAGCCATACACGCGTCGCCCCACGCGCGAGGCTTTGAAATGGGCTGACGCGGAACTCGGCCGGATGACGCTCGACGAGAAGATCGGCCAACTCGTTTCGGTCGGCGTCAACGCGACGTTTCTGAATCAGGGAAGCGAAGCCTATCGTGAATTGCGCCGGCAGGTGGAGCGCAATCACGTCGGCGGCATCATTCTGTTTCGCGGCGCGGTCTACGAGTCCGCGCATCTCGTCAACCGCATGCAGCAACTCGCGCGTCGCCCGCTGCTCATCTCCGCAGACCTCGAAGCCGGTTCGGGGATGCGCTTCGACGACACGATCAACTTTCCCTGGAACATGGCCGTCGGCGCGACGGGCAACCCGGAATACGCGCGCCGCCAGGGCGAGGTGACGGCGCGCGAGGCGCGAGCGATGGGCGTGCAACAGATTTTCGCGCCCGTCGTTGACGTGAACAACAACGCGCAGAACCCTGTGATCAACGTGCGCTCTTACGGCGAAGACCCGCAGGCTGTGGCGCGCATGGCCGCCGCTTTCACCGAAGGCGCGCAAGCGGGCGGCGTCATCGCGACCGCCAAACATTTTCCCGGTCACGGCGACACGGCGGTTGATTCGCATCGCGGCCTGCCCGTGATCGATGTCGCGCGCGCGCGGCTCGACGCGCTCGAACTCGTCCCGTTTCGCGCGGCGATTGCGGCGGGCGTCGGCTCCGTCATGATCGCGCACATCGGATTGCCGCAGATTGACCCGACTACAGTGAGTCCGTTGCCGCGTGCGCCGGAAGCACGCCGGCCGGGTTATGCCGACAGCGAGGTGCTCGTAGAGAACGCGCGGCTGCCCGCGACGCTCTCGCCTGCGGTCGTCGGCGGGATACTGCGCCGCGACATGGGGTTCGACGGCATCATCGTGACCGACGCGCTCGACATGAGCGGGTTGACGATCTACTTCACGCCGGGCGAAGCGGCGGTGCGCGCCGTCATTGCCGGAGCGGACATGTTGTTGAAGCCTTCGGACACGGACGCGGTTATCGCGGGCTTGCGCGAAGCTGTGGCGGCGAAGCGCCTGACGGAGAAGCGGATCGAGGAATCGGCGCGGCGGCTGCTGGCGGCGAAGTATGATCTCGGACTCGTCCGGCAGCGCCTCGCGCCGCTCGATGAAATTGACTCGGTCGTCTCGAACGATGCGGCGACGAAGCTGGCGCAGGAGATCGCGGAGCACGCCATCACGCTCGTGCGCGACGACGCGCGCCTGATCCCCGCGCGCAATCTGGCGGCGGATGCGC
>DASQDV010000048.1:0-8687 GCA_035633995.1 Pyrinomonadaceae bacterium
GGCACGGCGGTGATGATCAACAAGAACACGAAAGAGATGAAGCCCGTGCCGGAGTTTTTGAACATTCCCGGCCTCGTCAAAGACATGACGGGCATCACGGACGCGGGACGCGGCAAGTGGTTCTCGAACATCATGATGGGCCTGGCTCTGTTGAAGAACTACCAGCCTTACGGCGCGCCGCAGAGTTTGACGCTCGTGGACATCTTCAAGAAGTTCGACAAGTCGTTCGGTTTGTCGGGCAAGTCCTACGGCAAGGTCGAAGGCGACCGCACCTACGAGGACATTCAGAAGCGCCGCGCAGACCCCTGGAACTTCCTCTTCATCGCTGGGATGTGGTTTCAGGATTTGTTCAACTACGACTTCCGCCGCACGGAGATGTGCATCATCCCCTACGGCACGCAGGAAGGCGAGATTTCCTTCTGCGCTTACAACACAGGCATCGGCTGGCGCAACATCATCGAGCAGATGCACCAGAACGCGACCATCGCCAAGTGGTACAAAGAGCACGGGCGTCACGAAATCTTCGCCAAGGGCAAGAACGTCGAGTTGGCCGAAGTCGGTTTCACGGGCATCCTGAACGAAGTTGACTTGCAGCGTCCGAACCGCCCCGAGATGGCCGGGCCGAAGACGGCGGCCGAGGAAGCGGCGATGATGCGCAAGCTCTATCAGGAGATGGTGCTCAAGCAGAAACTCGGTGCGGGCGACGTGGAGAAGAACACGCCCGTGCAGATCAAGGGTCTGGGCAGCAGCAAAAAAGACAGCAACACCGTCTCTGCGTAAAGCGGATTACGGCTCATGTGACGAAAGCCCCGCGCACGTGCAAACGCGCCGCGGGGCTTTCGCTTGGTGAGAGGCGCTCTTTGCCGCATGCTCCCTTGAATAATTCAAGGCTTTGGGTTGTAATGAACTGCGGTTAATTTTTTATGACTCGTATTCTTTTAACTAACGACGACGGCATCCATTCCGACGGCCTCATTCAACTCGAAGAAGCTCTACGCACTGTGGGCGACGTGTACACGGTGGCTCCGGCCTCAGAGATGAGCGGCGCGTCGCACAGCCTGACGCTCTCGCGCCCGCTGCGCATACGCCGCATTGACGAACGCCACTGGACTGTGGACGGCACGCCGACCGACTGCGTGACGCTCGCGCTGCACAAGATTCTGCCGCGCGAGGAATGGCCGCACATCTGCGTCTCCGGCATCAATCACGGCGGGAACCTCGGTGACGACGCTTCCTACTCCGGCACGGTCGCGGGTGCGCTCGAAGCGACCATCCTCGGCGTCACCGGCCTCGCCTTCAGTCTCGTCGCGCGTGAGAATTACGACTTCACACACGCTGCCGCGTTCGCCGCGCGGATCGTGCGCAAAGTTCTGGCCGAAGGCTTGCCGGAAGGCATCCTGCTGAACATCAACATGCCACCCGGCGAACTGCGCGGCGTGAGCGTCACACGTCAGGGGATGAAGAACGCGCGCCCGATCATCACGGAGAAGATCGACCCGCGCGGCAAAGCCTATTACTGGATCGGCGAAGAGGTGTTCCCCGAAGACACCGTCGAGGGCACCGATTACTACGCCATCAAGCAGGGCATGGTGTCCGTCACGCCGATGCGCAGCGACATGACGGATCATCGCTCGCTCGCCGCGTTGCAAACCTGGAACTCGCTCAGCTTGAACGAAAACGTGCCCGCCGCCGATGATGCAGGCCGGACGGTCGAACACGTCTGAGCTTGCGAATTTTTAAGACACACGGAGCCTTGAACCTGTTGAGTTCCGCATCACACATTCCGGCAGCGCAAGCCTCCGCTTACAGACGCCAGCGCGACCAGATGATCGAACACCTGCGCAGGCATCACGGCATCCGCGATGAGCGCGTGCTCGAAGCGATGCGCGAAGTGCCGCGCCACTACTTCGTGCCCGAAGCCTTGCAGGGCAACGCCTACGGCGACCACGCACTACCCATCGCCGCGAACCAGACGATCTCGCAGCCCTACCTCGTCGCGCGCATGTCCGAGTTGCTCGAACTCGACAGCCAGAGTTCTGTCCTTGAGATCGGCGCAGGCTCCGGCTATCAAACGGCGGTCTTGGCGCGCCTCGCCGGGCGCGTGCTTGCCATCGAGCGCATCAGCGAACTCGCGCGCGTGGCGCAGACGCGTATACGCGGCCTCAACATCTACAACGCCACCGTGAAATGCTTCGACGGCACACTCGGTTGGAGCGCGCACGCGCCTTACGACGGGATACTTGCGGCGGCGGGCGGCCCCGATGTGCCCGAACCGCTGATGGAGCAGTTGAAGGTGGGTGGTCGGCTCGTGATGCCCGTCGGCGAGCGGCGCGACGCGCAACGCCTCGTGCGCGTCATACGCAAAGAAGACAAATTCATACGCGAGGATCACGGCGCGTGCGCCTTCGTCCCGCTCATCGGTCGCTACGGCTGGTCGGAACAATTATAGTTTCAAGTTTCAAGTTGAAGGTTTCAAGTTAAAGAAACTCAGACTTGAAACCTGAAACCTGAAACTTGAAACTTATTTTATGGAATCGCTATACGAAATTTTTCATCAGGTTAAAGACTACCTCAACCCCAAAAACATCATCGAGTTTTTGACGACCAAGGGCTTGCCGTTGACTTACGCGGGGCTGATCTTAATCGTCTTCGCAGAGACGGGGCTGGCGATGGGCTTTTTTCTGCCGGGCGACTCTTTGCTCGTCGTGGCCGGTTTGTTCGCCGCGAGCGGCAAACTCAACGTCACGCTGCTGCTCGTGTCATTGTTCATCGCGGCGGTGGTGGGCGATGCCGTCGGCTATTATTCGGGATTGAAACTCGGGCCGCGCATCTTCTCGCGCCAGAAGTCGTTGCTGTTCAGGCCGAGCCATCTGGAAAAGGCGCAGGCTTTTTACGAAAAGTACGGCGGGAAGACGATCATCATCGCGCGCTTCGTGCCCATCGTGCGTACGTTTGCGCCCATCGTCGCGGGTGCGGCGCGGATGCCTTATCGCCAGTTCGTACTTTACAACGTGGTCGGAGGCTTCCTGTGGGTCTTCAGCATGATCCTGGCAGGATACTTTCTCGGCGGGGTGGTCGAGCGTGCGTTCGGCATCAGGCTCGAAGATCATATCGAGAAGGTCGTCGTGGTCGTCGTCTTCCTGTCGCTGCTGCCGCCGGTCTTTGAATACCTCAAATCGCGGCGCGAGAAGGCGCGGCTCAAGCGCGCGGGCGACGTGCAGGTTTGACAGGGGCGCACGGCGCACCTAGAATGCCTGAGCAGTTTGTTTGTCGGGGCGTGGCTCAGCCTGGTAGAGCGCACGGTTCGGGACCGTGAGGTCGGAGGTTCGAATCCTCTCGCCCCGACCATTTACATCAAAAGTTTTACAGCCGTCAGCTTTGGCGGCTGTTTTTCTTTTGGGGCATGGATGTCAGAGGTTTATGCAGGGCGCAAGGTTGAGATTGCGGATCGTGCGCCAAACGTCGGCCACGCGTCGCCTATTCCATTGCGGCCGGATGTGATTCATACTATTAAAACGTTGCTTTCGGTTTTAACGGCGGCGCGGGTGTTTTGGGAGTTGACGCACGCTCTTGTTGTGTCTGCTTCTGTCTGTGGCGGCGGTGACAGGCGGGAGATTTTAATTTGAAGTTAAGAACATTCAACCCATAATTTCGTATTTTGTAGGGACGGGTCAAAAGGAGGTCGAGATGTTCTGCCCACAATGTGGCGCGAGCCAGAGCGAGGAATTGAAGTTCTGTAAATTGTGCGGCGCGAATTTGCAGGCCGTGCGACAGGTGGTGGCGACGCGCGAGACGGACGAAAAATTCGATTGGAGCAAGACGTGGGTGGCAGAGATGTTCCTCTCCGAAGAGGAACGTCAAAAGCGGCTTCACCAGCTTGAGCGCGAAAAGGGCGTGACGCCCGAAGTGAAACGCTATAACGAAATCAAGGGGGGCGTCATCACTTCGTGCGTCGGGCTTGGCGTGTCGATCTTTCTCTTCTTCTTCATGCGGGGCATTATCCTGAGCGGCCAAAATACGCCGGGCGATAACGAGATTCTCAGCCGTATCTGGATCGCCGGTGTGATCCCGTTTCTCATCGGGTTGGGGATCATGATCAACGGGATATTCGTCAGCAAGAAAATTGTGGAAGCCTACAAGAGAGAGATGCCGCTGCGACCCAACCGGACGGAACTCGAAGGCACGGGCGGGCAACGTGCGTTAGGGCCTGCCGATACGACGGAATTCGTCTCGCCGAATTTCAGCGTCACCGAAGACACGACGAAACACCTGATGAATTCTCCGCCGAAGCAAAACCCCGCCGACCGACTTTAACCCGTCTTCTCGTGGCTCAACGCGAGTCGCCGCGCTGCCCATTCAACTCGATCCATTTGCCGACATGCACGGCGACGTTGAAGAGGTCGTTGGGCTTGACGAGGTAGTCCTGCGCCCCGGCCTCTAAGGCGGCGTCCTTTTCCTGCGGCATGGCGCGGGATGAATAAAACAGGATAGGCGTCTGCGGATCAATCTCACGAAGCATCTTGCAGAGCGAGACGCCGGACACGTCGGGGAAGGTATGATTGAGCAGGTAGAGGTCGAAGCGTTGCCCGCCCCTGACCATTTCGATGCACTTCGAACCGTTTTCAACCGGAGTCACTCGAAACCCCGCATGCTCCAGCATCAAAGTTATCAACACACGCGTATCGTCGTGGTCTTCGACATACAGAACGTGTCCCGGTGTGGCTGGAATTTCCATCTCAAATTACCCGTTCCAGTAGAGCAGATAATATCACCGACGAGGCGCAGACGCTCGCGCCGGAAGCTGGCGATGCCAAGGTCTATGTGAGACTGAAGTACGGGGCAGGAATCGAGCCGGGCAGCGGGAGGAGAATCGCTTGCCTGGCGGGTTAGAAGGACAGAATTTCAGCCGGCGTGGTTGTCTCCGGCAGGTTGGATGCGCCGCGCACGGGCAGGAACGTTTCGATCAACTTTTCCAGACGTTCATAGTCAATGGGTTTCGTCACGTAGTCGTTGCAACCGGCGGCGATGGCGACGGCGCGATGTTGCGCCGGGTCGTAGGCCGAGAGTGCGATGATGGGAATCTGTCGCAGGCGTGCGTCTGCGTGCTGGCGCAGTTGGCACGTCGTGGCGAGGCCGTTCAAGAGCGGCATGCGCAAGTCCATCAAGATGAGGTCGGGGCGCTCGCGCTCGGCGTAGGTAATCGCCTCGTAGCCGTTGGACGCTGTCACGACCCGGTAGCCGCGCATCTCCAAAAGCATTTTCATGATGAAGCGGTTGTCTTCGTTATCTTCCGCAACCAGAATTGTGATCCCTGTGCTGCTTCTCTTACTCATCTGTGGTGCCTCCTGACGTGAGGTTTGCCGGGCGACGTGGAACGCAGTGCCTACAAAACCGTAGGCAGTCGATGACAGTATTCAATAAGAAGACTTTAATTTAGAAGAGAGGGTTGCGGACTTCTTCCCTTAGTCCGCAACCCCGAAAGAGGAGGCTCTTTCACGCATAGATTGAGACGGAGTGTAAGGAACGCAGAGTTCCTCGTCTGTACGATAACGCACATTGTAATCTATAACGATGCACACTAATTTGACAAGGCTATGAGATATTAATTTTACCTCCCGGCCAAATTTTTACATCTCTTTGCAGCCTCGACGCAGGGCGCAAACATAGCTTGAATTACAACACATATTTTACATAATTCCGGTACGAAGACGTACAGACTCAATGACTTACGGCGCTTATAATCACATCCTACTCAGGAAGACTACAACTGAAATTTACCGGATCGATTCCAGGGTGGCGCGGGCGGCTCGTTCGATCTAAATGATCGGTCGAAGTGGCTCGCAGGCAGGCCACAGGAGAAGAGTTTTCGATGAGACAAAAGTTTCATCGAGGCAGAACAAGGTTGATGAGTTTCGGTTGAAACTTCTGATAGTTTTTAACGAGCAATGGGGGGTTAGAAGGGTGGGTGCGCCAGAGATGACGGCTCACCTTTCTTTTATCTAAAGAATCGCGGCGCATCGCTTGCGAGTTTGTTCGTAGGAAATTTGAGTTGGTTCGTAGCGTAGGATCATTTAAAGATCATGCGCCACGTTCAACCCGTTTGTGATAGGCACCGGGCGATGAAAAAACACAACACGGTGATTGTTTCGACGTTCGTATATCGTACAAGATAACATTACGCGTTCGTTAACACCTTAACCCACAGAATCTCGATTCGAGATTCATTTCCCCCGAAATCAAAGGTTCTTCACAGGCGCAAGAACCGCGCACGTCCCCCAACGCGCAAGGGCATAGTGCTTGCTCTTGGAGGCGTTTAAGTTCAGTAGAAACTGCTTAGGACAGTTTTCCACTTCAAGGTGTTCGGTCACCCCAACGGAGACGAGCATTATCCGGCAAGGCAAAAGGCGAAAGTCTTGAGTTTGTCGTGTGTCATTTTCGGAGAGAGGTTACGAGAGAAACTATGAGTCGCAATCAGAAAAATTATTTACCCCTCGAAGGCGCGGGCGAGAATTCAGCACAAAGAAGCACGGGTCGAAACGTCAAGGATGGAATTGGCAACGTCATCTCTATGCAGACGCGCGCACGCGCGGCACAGGCGAGCGCGACGCAGACGGCGCAGAATTTTGAAGCCGATTTAGTCTGCCTGTCGCACCTGCGCTGGGACTTCGTTTATCAAAGGCCGCAGCACCTGTTGAGCCGTTGCGCCAAGCAGCGCCGCGTCTTCTTCGTCGAAGAACCGATGTTCGGCGAGGGTCCTTCGCGTCTCGATGTGACGGAGCGCGAAGACGGCGTGCATGTCGTCGTGCCGCACCTGCCCGAAGGTCTGTCGAACGAGGTTGCGGTGGAAGCCATCCAGCAGGCGATGATTGATCGTCTGTTCGCAGAGCACGGAATACGCGATTACGTGTTGTGGTATTACACGCCGATGGCTTTGGGTTGGACACGCCATTTGAAACCGCTTGCGACCATCTACGATTGCATGGACGAACTCTCGGCCTTCAAGAACGCGCCGCGCCTGTTGCGCGAACGCGAGGCCGAACTGTTTCGCCGCGCCGACCTCGTCTTCACGGGCGGGCAGAGCCTCTACGAAGCCAAGCGCGACCAGCACCCGAACGTCTACGCCTTCCCGTCGAGCATCGACCGCGCGCATTTCGCGCAGGCGCGCAAGCAGATCGAAGACCCGGCGGATCAGGCCGGCATCCCGCACCCGCGTATGGGCTTCTTCGGCGTGGTTGACGAGCGTTTCGACATAGAGCTTCTGGACGCCATCTCCGAAGCGCGCCCCGACTGGCACTTCGTCATCATCGGGCCGGTGGTAAAGATCAACGAGGCAGACCTGCCGCGCCGCGCGAACATACATTACCTCGGCGGCAAGTCTTACAAAGAACTGCCCGCGTACCTCGCGGGTTGGGACGTGGCCGCGCTCTTGTTCGCGCGCAACGAATCGACGCGCTTCATCAGCCCGACGAAGACGCCCGAATACCTTGCGGCCGGTAAGCCGGTCGTCTCCACCTCGATCCGCGACGTGGTCAGGCCATACGGTCAACTCGGACTCGTGCGCATCGCCGACGACGCGGCGGAGTTCGTCAAGGCCGCCGCCGAGATCGGGATGGATGAGCAGGGAGACAACTCCGCTTGGCTCGCGCGCACGGACGAGTTCCTCGCGAAGATTTCGTGGGATCGGACGTGGGGCGAGATGGCAGAGTTGATCGGCGAAGTCGCCGCGTCGCGCCGCGCGTCTATCGCGGCGGCCGCGTCTCAATCGAAACCTGCCGCCGCAGCAAACGTCAAGCAGACGGGTCTGGCCGCGCGCGCGGCGACGGCTGCCAGCAGCATGTCGGCTGCCGACTAAACTGGAAGGGATGAGAGAAGCAGTAATGTTTGATTATTTGATTGTCGGGGCGGGATATGCCGGGAGCGTGCTGGCCGAGCGGCTGGCACGCGTCGCGGGCAAAAAAGTCTTGATCTGTGATCGCCGCCCGCACATCGCCGGTAACGCTTACGATCACTACAACGATGCGGGCGTGCTCGTGCACAGGTACGGGCCGCACATCTTTCACACCAACTCGCGCGAGGTCTTCGAGTATTTGTCGCAGTTCACCGAATGGCGGCAGTATGAACATCGTGTGCTCGCGAGCGTGGACGGGCAGTTGCTCCCGATCCCGATCAACCTCGACACGATCAATAAATATTACGGGTTGAACCTGACTTCGTTCGAGGTGGAAGAATTCCTGAACTCGGTGGCGGAAAAGCGCGAGCAGATTCGCACGAGCGAAGACGTGGTGGTCAACCGTGTCGGGCGTGAGTTGTACGAGAAATTTTTCCGCAACTACACGCGCAAGCAGTGGGGACTCGACCCTTCGGAGCTGGACGCCTCGGTGACGGCGCGCGTGCCGATCAGAACCAACCGCGATGATCGCTACTTCGCGGACAGCTATCAGGCGATGCCGCTGCATGGCTACACGCGCATGTTCGAGCAGATGCTCGACCACCCGAACATCAAGATCATGCTCAACACGGACTACCGCGACATCGAGCGCATCATCCCGTACAAGGAGATGATCTACACGGGGCCGGTTGACGAGTATTTCGATTTCCGTCACGGCAAGCTCCCGTATCGCTCGCTCGAATTCAAACACGAGACGAAGGACACGGAAGTCTACCAGAGCGCGCCGGTCGTGAATTAC
>DASQDV010000049.1:0-5547 GCA_035633995.1 Pyrinomonadaceae bacterium
GCTTCTCATCGACGGCGACCTGCGCCGCCCCTGCGCCGCCGAATATCTGGGCATCGACGCGCCCGCCGGACTCTCCGAAGTGCTCGCAGGCGAAGCGACGCTCGAAGAGACGATCATCCGGCTCGAACCCGCCGGATTACACATTTTGCCCGGCGGCACCGTGCGCGACAACGTCGCGGAGATTCTCTCCGGCCCGAAATTCAGCAAGCTCCTCGCGGAACTGCGCCGCATGTTCGACTTCATCATCATCGACGCGCCGCCGCTCGGCATCTTCACCGACGCCACCGTGCTCATCGGTCGCGCCGACGGCGCGCTGATGGTCGTGCGCTCCGGCAGGACGCGCTACGCCGCGCTCGACCGCGTGCTCGAACCGCTTCCGCGCGAACGCCTGCTCGGCATCGTCTTAAACGGCGCGGACGACAACAAGGACGACAGCAGCAGCTATTACCAGCGCCGCTACTATCGCCGGGATGAAAAAGAAACGAGTAACGCGGAAGGATGAACGATGAACTAAAGACGTTTGCTTTCGTTCCGCGTTCCTGCTTCATCATTTGATTTAAGGAGTTCATTTGAGTTCGACGCGTCGTTTCAACGCCCGCACGCTGTTGCTGATTCTGGCCGAAGCCCTCCTGATCTTCGGCGGGATGGTGGCGGCTGCGCAGATTCGGCTCGGCGCAAACGACGCCTACTACGAACTCGTCGCCCGCAACGGCTTCTACAAGGCCGCGCTCGCCACCCTCTTCTGTCTCGGCGCGTTCTACCTCTACGACCTCTACGACTTCGTCGTCATGCACGACCGGCGCGAACTCGTGCTGCGTCTCATACAGGCGCTCGGCCTCGCGTGGATCGCGCTCGCTATAGTCTTCTACATGCTGCCGCAACTGATGCTCGGTCGCGGCATCTCTCTCATCGCGCTCCCGCTCGCGTTGCTCCTGATGGTCGGCTGGCGCATCTCGATCCACTGGCTCTTAGGCCACCCGATGGTCGGCGAACGCATCCTCATCGTCGGCTCCGGCACGGCCGCAATCGAGATCGCGCGCGAAGTTCTTGAACGAAGAGATGCGGGCTATCGCATCGTCGGCTTCGTGGACAACGACCCGGCGCTCGTGGGCAAGAGCATCATCAACCCGCGCGTCATCGGCGTGACGACGGAGATGGCCGACATCGTCAGGCGCGAAAACATCGACCGCATCATCGTCGCGCAGGGCGAGCGGCGCGGGCAGTTCCCGACACAACAGCTTCTGGATTTGAGTCTCGGCGGCAACGTCGCCATCGAGGAGGGCGCGTCGTTTTACGAACGGACGACGGGGCGCGTGCATCTGAACATGATGCGCCCTTCGTGGTTGATCTTTTCCGGGCGCGGGCGTCAGGCGCGCCTCTCCGGCGTGGCACGCACGCTCATGCACCGGGGCGTCGCGCTCGTCGGCGCGCTCGTCTCTCTGCCCGTCGCGCTCCTGACCGCCGTGCTCATCAAACTCGAATCGCCCGGCCCGGCGCTCTACAAGCAGGAGCGCGTCGGCAAGAACGGGCGACCGTTCACGATCATGAAATTCCGCTCGATGCGCATAGACGCGGAAAAAGACGGCCCCGTGTGGGCGCAGACGGGCGACGACCGCACGACGCGCATCGGGCGCATCATACGCAAAATTCGCGTTGACGAGATTCCGCAGTTCTGGAACATCCTCAAAGGCGAGATGAACTTCGTCGGGCCGCGCCCCGAACGCCCGCACTTCGTCGCGCAACTCGCACGCGAGATTCCGTTCTACGAGCAGCGCCATTTGATCCCGCCCGGCCTCACCGGCTGGGCGCAGATCAAATACCCCTACGGCTCGTCCATCGAGGACGCGCGCCAGAAGTTGCAATACGATCTCTACTACATCAAGAACCAGAGCCTCGTGCTCGACGCGGTGATCCTGTTCGAGACGGTCAAGACGATCCTGTTCGGTCGCGGCGCACGCTGATGCGAAGCGCACGCGACCGGGAAGTTAGTTTGAGGTACATGAAATGAAAGTTCACAAGATGAAGTTGGCAACGCTCGCCCTCGCGGGTCTTCTGGTTGCATGCAATGCAACGCATGCAGGCACGCTCTTCTCCGTGCAGGAACAGGCGCAGGAGGACAAGAAGAAGTCGGAGCAGAAGACGCGCCCGCGCACGGCCACGAAGACGCCGGGCGAGGGGGCGGCGATCAAGGGCGCGGGCGAGCGGCTCGAACCGGACGACCAGAGCGCGCCGCCGCGCGCAGACGTGTCTGCGGAGATGCAGGCGAACCGGCGCGAGATGCTCTCGGAAGAGGAAGCGGCGGTCGTGCCCTACTACAACAACTTCATGGCGACCTACCGGCTCGGCCCTGAAGACGTGATCTCGATCACGGTCTTCAACCTCGACCGCTATTCGAAGGCCGGAATCACCGTGCCGCCCGACGCCGTCATCTCGCACCCGCTCATTCCGGAAGGCGTCTTCGTCGCCGGGAAGACGACCAAACCGGTCGCCGACGAGATCACGAAGCGTCTGGACGAATACGTCATCACTCCCAAAGTGACCGTCTCGCTCGACAAGGCGCAGTCGGCGGTCTTCTGGGTGGTGGGCGACGTGGCGCAGCCGGGCATCCGCCCGATGTCGCGCCGTCTCTCCGTGACGGAAGCGCTCGCGCTCTCGGGCGGCGTGCTCGACACGGGCAACAAGAAGAAGGTGATGGTCATGCGGCGGCAGGCCAACGGCTTCTTGCAGCCGACGATCATCGATGTGGCCGCGATTGAGAAGGGGCGTATGCCGGACAACTATTTTCTCAACCCCGGCGATCAGGTGATCGTCCCCGGCAACCGCATGAAGAACGTGCAGAAAATCCTGAGCCTTCTGCCCGTCGTCAGTTTCTTCCGCATCTTCACGGGAGGCTTCTGAAGAGTGAGCAGTGAGCAGTTGTGTTAGATCGTTCGTCGGTGAACATGAAAAGCACGAGCTTGATTGAACGAAAAGTTGTCGCCCGTTGCCGGTATAAAACTGTGCGCCGGACGACTCGCTCGACGCGTGCTTTGCTGCTCACTGCTTACTGCTTACTGCTTACCGTTCCCGTCGCGGCGGCGGCGTGGAAGCCGCAAGCGTCGGGCACGCTGGCCTGGCTGCGCGCGGTCTATTTTGTTGACAGGAGCACGGGCTGGGCGGTCGGAAGTAAGGGCGCGCTGCTGGCGACGACGGACGGCGGCGAGACGTGGGCGGTGCGTCGTCGCCCGACGGAAGACACTTTGCGCGACGTTTTTTTCCTGAACGAAGCGACGGGCTGGCTCGTCTGCGACCGCAGCATCTATTTGCTCAAGACGAAAGAAGAACCGCGCTCCTATCTGATGAAGACTGTGGACGGCGGGCAGACGTGGGCGCGCGTCTCTGTAACGGGCGCGGACACGGACGTGCTCTTAACGCGCGTCACGTTTGTGGACGAGGCGCGCGGCTGGGCTTTCGGCGAGATGGGCGCGCTCTACACGACGACGGACGGCGGGCAGACGTGGGCGCAGCAGATCGTCCCGACGAAACACCTCTTGCTCGGCGGCGCGTTTCTCACAGACGGTCAGGGCTGGCTCGTCGGCGCGGGCAACACGCTTTTGCACACGCCGGACGGTGGCTCCGAGTGGCGCGCGGGCAGTTCACCTATCACGACGACGACGCGCTTCAACGCCGTCTCGTTCATAGACGCGCGGACGGGCTGGGCGGTCGGCGAGCGCGGCCTCGTGCTGGTGACGAAGAACGGCGGCTACATCTGGGTGAGGCAGGAGTCGAACGTGCGGGTTGACCTCTCGGACGTGAAATTTACTGACGCGCGGACGGGCTGGGCGGTCGGCGCGGAAGGTACGATCATACGCACGACGGACGGCGGCCAGACCTGGCAGACGGAGGCGAGCGGCACGCGCCACCCGCTCGAACGCCTCTCGGTCACAGAGGGCGGCGGTCGCGCCTGGGCAGTCGGCTTCGGCGGCACGATCATCGCCTACGCAGACGACAACGCCATGCCCGCCGCGCCGCGTCTGAAAACTCCCGACACAAAGCAACCGAAAGAACGACCGCGCCGCGCCACGCCAAACTCGACAACGCACTGACACGCGCCCGGCACCGCCTCTACTCCAACGAGCCACGCGCCGGACGCAACTACCACACGCGGATTCTTCCAACACCTCCGACGGAGAACTAAAGATGCCGGAACAACTCTCGAACTCGAAACACGAACACACGCGCACCGCCGCCCTCGCCGCCCACGCGCGCCGCTTCACGCGCGCCGCTTCGTTGTTGGTCGTGGCCGTCGCCGCGTGTGTGCCCGCCGCCGTCGCGTTCGCGCAAAACGCCGCGAAGCCGCAGCCCGCTCCGCCAGCAGCGACGGCGCCGCAGGCCATCAAGCCAAAGGATGCGAAGCCGGACGGTGTGAAGTCGAAAGCGAGTCAGGCGCAGGAAGAGAAGAAGCCCGCCGCATCGAACACCACGACGGAGATCACGCGCTCGCGCCGAGCCGTCGCTCCTGCTGCCGCCGCCGCTGCCACACCGTCTGTCGTCCCTTCCGCCGCGCCTGCTGCCGCTGCCCCTGCTGCCGCCGCTGCTCCCGCCGTTGCTGCGCCTGTTGCCAAGCCCGCCGCCGCGCCGGAGAAAGACGCTGCGAAGAAGGCCGTCCCCGTAAGCGATGAAGCGGAACTCGAACGCCTGCGCGCCGAAATCAAAGATGCGAAGCCCTCTTCTGCGGAGCGTGCGCTCCTCGAACGCGCGCTCGTGGATAAACTCGTCGCGCTCAAACGCGAGCCGGAAGCGCTCGACGCGCTGCGCCTGATGATCCAGGAAGAACGCTACGACCCGCCCTACTTCTTCAACACCGGAAACGCCCTCGCGCGTCTCGGCGACGCGGGCGCCGCCGAAGACGCCTACCGCAAAGCCATCCTCCAGCGTCGCGGCAACTACGCGCGTGCCCTCAACAATCTCGGCGTCATACTCATCCGGCAAGGCCGCTGGGACGAAGCACGCGAAACACTTGCCGCCGCGCTCATGCAGGAGAACTACACCTACGCCGAGGCCAGCTATAATCTCGGTCGCCTCTACCTGCTGCGCGGCGAAGCCGACCTCGCCATGCGCGAATGGCTGCGCACGCTCCGGCTCGACCCCGCCCACGCCGAAGCCGCCGTCGGCCTCGCGCGCGTCTACGCGGAAGACGGCAACGCCAAACGCGGCATCCTCGTGCTCGACCAGTTCACCGCGCGTGCCACACGCGCAGGCTCTGCCGTCCCAGGCGAGGTCACGGACGCGCGCCGCGAACTCGTCGAATCATCAGGCGCGAAAGTTGATGAGGATACGGACGTGAAGACGGAAGCAAACGACGGCGCGAATCGCGCCGGTCGAACGCGCGGCGGCGCGCTCCCCGCCGGGCGAGACGCGAACGCACGCGAAGTTGACCGCGCCACTTACGAGTTGCTGCAAACGGCACGCGCGCGGCGCGAGAGCGGCGATTACGAAGAGTCCGTGAAGCATTACAGGGGCGTGCTGGCGCGCAGCCCCGCAGGGTATTTCGCGCCCGCCAATCTC
>DASQDV010000050.1:0-4380 GCA_035633995.1 Pyrinomonadaceae bacterium
TCGACTTCAACGGCGACGGCGTGCGAGGCCGCATCTCCTGGACGGCGGCTGGCTCGGACGAGGCGTGGCTCGTGCTCGACAGAAACGGCAACGGCAGCGTAGATAGCGGAACGGAGTTGTTCGGCAACGCCACGCCGCAAGTTGTCTCCGGCAGGCGCAACGGCTTCCTCGCGCTCGCCGAGTACGACAAGGCGACGGGCGGCGGCAACGGCGACAACGTGGTCAGCAGCGGCGACGCCATCTATTCCTCGCTCCGCCTCTGGCAAGACACGAATCACGACGGCATCTCCCAGCCCGCAGAACTCCACACCCTGCCCGCGCACGGCATCACAGCCATCGAGCTTGGATATAAAGAATCGAGACGGCGCGACCGCTTCGGCAACGAGTTCCGGTACCGGGGGAAAGTGTACGCGACGGACGGCACGCGACCCGGACGCTGGGCATACGACGTGCTGCTCGTCTCCGCGCAGTAAACAACTCTTTTGAAACCGCGCAAGCGCCTGCCGCCCGCTGGTCGTCACAGACCGGCGGGCGGTCTGCTTTTTAACTTCAACGCGCATCACTTTGCCTGCCAGAGACGGACGCCCGCGTCGCCCGGCGCGGCGTCAAGAAGCTCTGCGAAAGTGCGTCTCAATTTCGGGTGCGCGAGTTCGGGCGCGAGTTCGCAGAGCGGGACGAGCACGAAGCGGCGCAGGTGCAGGCGCGGGTGCGGGAGCGTGAGATATGCGGTCGCGGCGTGCGCGTCGCCGTAGAGCAGCAGGTCTAGATCAATCGTGCGCGGGGCGAGCGCGGCGTCGCGGCGGCGACCGAGCAGGTATTCGATGCGCAGCAGGCGCGCGAGCAGTTGTTCGGGCGAAGGAGGAGGCGGCGCGGCGGCAGCATCGTCGTCGTCGCGCGCACAGAGCGCGAGTTCCGCGACCATGTTGAGATAGAGCGGCTGCGCGGTCGGCGTGCCGACGGGTTCGGTTTCGTAGATGGACGAGAGGCGCGAGACGACAAGCCCCGCGTCGAGCATCCCGCGCACTGCGAGCAGGAGATGCCCCGCGCGGTCGCCGAGATTCGAGCCGAGTCCGACGTAGGCGTGCGTGATGCCGGTCATAAGTCTCTCGCGCAAATTCGATTGTAACCTATCACGGCAGGCGGCGCGCGGGTTAAACTCGCGCACGTGAAGCGATACGAGATGCGACGAACCGGCACGACGAAGACCACTGCGGCGGGCAACCTGAACGCGTCGCAACTGCGCGCGCTCGTCTGGTTGAAGTGGCGCCTGTTCGTCAACGCGATGCGTTCGCGGCGGGGCACGGCCAACCGCGTGGCGACCGTTCTGGGCACGCTCGGCGCGCTCGCCCTCTCGCTCCTGATCGCGACGGGCTTCGGCATGGGCGCGTACTTCGTCGTCGTCAACCGGCGCGCAGGCGGCAGGCGCGCAGCCGCCGCGCTCGTGCGCGATGCGGCGACGGGCGTGAGCGTGGAGACGCTGCTGTTCCTCTTCCTGCTGGCGTCCATGATCTATTTGATGTGGGCGATAGTGCCGCTCAGCCTGGGCGGCGGCGAGCAGTTCGATCCCGGTCGGCTGCTCCTGTACCCGGTCAGCCTGCGCAAACTTTTCCTGATCGACCTCGTCAGCGAGTTGACGAGCCTCGCCTCGATCTTCGCCGTCCCGTCGGTCTTCGCCATCGCGCTCGGCGCGGGACTGGCGCACGGCCAGATAGCGGGCGCGCTCGCCGTCGCCGCGTGCGCCGTGCTGTTCGGCGTCGCGCTGACGAAACTGCTGGCGACGGCCATCGGCACGTTGATGCAAAAGAAGCGGACGCGCGGCGAGGCGCTCTTGGCTCTCTTCGGCATCGTCGGCGCGCTCTCCGGCGTGCTGCTCGGGCAGGCCGAACACTTCTTCAAGGGGCTCGACAGTTTTCCCGCCGCGCTGCGCTTCACGCCGCCCGGCGCGCTGGCCGTCGGCCTTGCGACCGGCGCGGGCGCAAACTACGCGCTCTCGCTCGCAGTGCTGCTCGGCTACGCGTTCGTCGTGACGGCACTGACCTATAAGATCGCAACCGGCGCGCTCCGAGGCAGCGGGGGCAAACGCCGGACGCCGAAGCGCGCGAGGGCGAGCGTGGCGGCGGGCGCGGCGGCGACGACGGCGACGGGCGGGTGGCGTCTGCCGTTCGGCTCGGAGGAGTTGTCGGCCATCTTCGAGAAGGAGTTGCGCTACGCCATGCGCAACGCGCAGTTGCGCACGATGGCCGCAATGCCGATCATCCTCACGCTCTCGTTCAAATTGATCGGGATGCGGCGCGGCGGGGAAGGCGAGGGCGGGGCGGCGGGCTTGCCTTTGTCGCTCGCGCCTTACGCGGAGGGCAGCGGCGCGGCTCTCGGCGTGCTCTACGCTTTCCTCATCACATCCGCGCTCACTTCGAATTTGTTCGGCTACGAGTCGGGCGGGATGCGCGCCTACGTGCTCGCGCCCGTCGCGCGGAGCAAAATTCTGCTGGGGAAGAATCTGGCGATGCTCTGCGTCTCGCTCGTCTTCGCCTTAGCCGTCACGCTCGTCAACGCGCTGCTCTACCGCGACCTGACGGCGCGCGCGCTCCTTTTCACCGCGCTCTCGTTCGTCTTCTTCGCGGCGGCGGCGGCGTTGGCGGGCAACTGGTTTTCGATACGCTTCCCGAAGCGCCTGCAATTCGGCAAGCGCATGAACGCGTCGGGCGTGGCGGGATTGCTTTTGCTGCCGGTCTTTTTGTGTATCGCCGCCGCGCCCGCGCTCGCCGTCGTGGCGGGCTACGCCGCGCAGAGTCTCTTGCTCGAATATGCTATACTCGCCGGGTTCGCCATCGCGGGCGTCGCCGCCTATTTCCTGTCGCTCGGCGCACAGGGACGCGCGCTCGCAAGGCGCGAACTTGACATCCTCGAAGCTGTCACCGGACGCGGCGACAACTGAGACGACCGGCGCAAGGCTTGCGCCCGTCGCGCGTCGCATCTCAGACGAGCGCACGCGTCTCGCGGTCGCAGCCGAGAAGATGATATTGATTCCAGAGGTGCGGCGCGCACTTTATTTGTTTCATCGCGCGCTTCATCCGGGCGGGCAAGTCCAAAGGTGGACGCGTCCCCGTCCAGACACAAATGGCACGCAGAAAATACCGCAGCACCCAGCCCGTCACGGAACGCTCTTTCCTGGAGTACCTGTCCACGCCAGCCCTGCAAACTTCGCGCATCGAACTCCTCAGGCTCGTGCGCGGCGGCGAAGACACTTATCTCGAACTCAAAGTCAAACTCTCGAACCCGGAGAAGATCGCGCAGGGCATCTGCGCCCTCGCCAACACGGGCGGCGGCGTGATGGTCTTCGGCGTCAGCGATCAACTGCGCGTCGAGGGCGTGGACGACGCGGAGGACGTGCGCGACGAGATCGTGCGCATCTGCCGCGAGCAAATCTCGCCGCAACTCGTCCCCTACATTGATCTCATCGCGTTCGACAACGGGCGGCGCGTCGTCGCCGTCGAGATCGAAGGCAAGCGCCGCCCTTATCAAACGCGCGACGGTCGCTACTTCATACGCATCGGCGCGGACAAGCGCGAAGCCACGCGCGAAGAACTCTCCGCGCTCCTCGACGAAGCGCGCCCCCTGCGCTACGAGAACGTCGCGGTGACGGGCGCGAGCGACGCCGACATTGACGAGGCGCACCTCTGGTCGTTCGTGCGCGAGTTCGCCGGAGACGCCTTCGAGACGAACGCGAACGCGCGCGACTACCCGACCGCCGACGTGCTGAAACGCGATCTCCTGCTCGCGGCGGGCAACATGGACATAGCCGTGCCGACCGTCGCCGGCCTGCTTCTTTTCGGGCGCGACGAGCGCGTCGCCGAACTGCTCCCGCGCGCCGCAGTCACCGCCATCCGCTATGCCGGAGACACCGTGCAGGACGCCGAGATCGAACGCGTCGTCTTGAAAGGCAATTTGCATACGCTCTACGAAGCGGCGCTGCGCTTCGTCACGCGCTACTGCGATCTGCTCGACGCGCGCCCGCGCGCACGCCACGCCGCGACGGGCGGCGAACCTGAGGATGCGCCCGTCGCCGCGCGCTCCAACTATCACCGCGCGGCGGTTGGCGAGGCCATCGCCAACGCGCTCGCGCACCGCGACCTCGCGCTTCGCGACCACACGACGCGCCTGCTCGTCTTCGATCATTCGATTGAGATTTTGAACCCGCGCCGCACCGCAGGTTTCGCGCCGCCCGCGCAAAAGGCGATCCGCTACGGCGTGCCGCAGCAACTCAACCCGCAACTCGCGGCCATCTTCCGCAGCCCGGCCTACGGCCTCGACCTCGCGCACGGCGGGCTCCCCATGCTCCTGCGCCAGGCGCGCCTCTTCTCAGGCCGCCGCGCCGACATC